>NZ_JACJPK010000109.1:0-32200 GCF_014696035.1 Trichocoleus sp. FACHB-262
GGTTGTAGTTTTAGTTCTTGAAAACGGTTGTAACTGGGAAGACTTGCCTTCATACTTGCCTCCCTACTCAACTGGCTACTGGCACGTGCATTCAGTGGCGAAGTGCCTGCGGTGGCTCGATGGGTGATAGAACGATCCAATGCTTGGATGGAGCGTTGTAAAAGTCTAGTAAAGAGCTTTGAGCGAACTCTATCTCATGCAACAACTAAGATTAACCTCTGCTTTGTCAGGCTAATGCTCAAGTGGCTTGCAGCTTCTCCTTGGCTTGATTATAGTAACGGAAAAATTTTGAGCGTTAAGGCTGAAAATCTTGCCTAGCAAAGGTCGTAGAAGACAGTTTACTTTTTGCTTTCTGATAGCAGGAAACGCTTAACTGTCCTATTTTGAACTGTAAATGGGACAGTCCAGATTACGAAGAACGATTTTGCGCTGTTTCAGGCTTCTAGTAATTAATCAGCCAGGCACCAAAAATGGGACAGTTACCTCTAGCGCTTCACTAACGACCAGAATTTTTCCGTTGCTAATATCAAGCCTCCTTGAGATCTCAAATGGGTTCTATAGAGGCAGATGCCAAAGAGGGCACGATCGCGATCGCCCTCAAACGCCTCAAACAATTTTGCAATTTCGTGGGAAGTCAAAACTTTGGCTTGGCCGTGGCCGTCTACTTTCACTTCAGCAGCCTTAACATTTAGCTGAAGTAATAATACTTTCTTCAGGTAACCCAGCCAAAGCATTGATACTCCGTTGTTACGTCTGAACGAAGAGAAGCAGTTAACCCCAGCTTATCGATCGCTCCATTCGGAGAACAGCTGAAACCCTTATTCTACCGTTGATTAATAAGTTTTACTTAATTCGGTCGTTTACGGTTTGAGCGAACTTGGAGGTGAGGCGGCAATAGGTCAATCAGTGGTTAGGGAAACAGACAATCTCCTCGGGAGCTTTCCAATTAGTAGTTGGAACAGGCAGCGCTCAAGAACTTTAAGACTTCATACCATAAAATGGTCTAACAAGGAATGTACGAATGATGACAGAGCATTTCTTTGCTTAAACACAAATTTCTCTATCGGCCGCTTTAGCTTTAGAGTAAGACCACATGCACACATTCATGAATGGATCTTATGATTGTTCAAATCTTATCTACAGAGTTTGGGTGAAGCTAGAAACGATACTTACAAGTTAGAATGAAAAACTAAAATTTTTTGATTATCTTTGCAACTTAACTAAACAATTTTTAATTTTAAGCTCACCAAACCAAGCAGATTCATAGTAATTTTTTGCAAAACATTCACTTCTCCTTTGTAAGGTATACAGTAAAATAAAATTAATAGAACTTAAATTTATGCCTCGTCTTTAATACTTCTAATGAAACGATTAATGTATTATTGGGAGCAAGAAATGTTTTCCGAAAAACTGATAATACTGACAATAATTTTATTTGTAGCTCAAATTGTAATTGTATTTGCAGCTATCTATCTAAAGATAGATAGCTATAAGGCTTATTTTGTCTTTGGCTTATTGTTAATCTGTTCTTTATCTCTAATTACTTTGTATGGTGCTTACAAAGAGCTCTCTAAAAAAACTCGTAAGCTTGAACAGACACGCAAAACAAACAGTGACTATGAGGAGTATATACTTTCGATTCTTTCAAAACTTTCTCAAATCAAGCTTCAAGTATCAGAGGTAGATTCCGTAGAAAAGCTAAATTTGTTAAAGAAAGATATTCTCAATTTTCAATTATTTCTACATCAGGACTATTCAAAAGTAATTGAAAATGACGAGTATGATTATCTCTTCTCAAAAAATCAACTCGAAAAATCGATTGAATGTGCTACACCTCGAGATGTTTCTGAATCAAAGTTTCAATTCTTGTTACGTTATCCCAGTATTAACTGCCCAGATAAAGCAATTATTGCTCAGAGGGTGAGTTTAACTATTGAACTCTTGCTAGATCCACCTGAAGATAAACTTGGTTTAAAGGCTATCCAAGTTCAAGACATGGGTACTTTAGAATTGCCAGAAGTGGAGGTAGTTTTGAGTGCAAATGGTTTTGATCTGGAAGGCAGTAATATTCAAGTTATGCAAGTGGAACGGGATGCTGATTCCCAAATACGCTTTAACCTAATTCCATCCAAACTTGGTGAGCAGAAGGTTAAGGTTGACTTTTGGCAGCATGGCCGACGTATTGGTACTGTACGTCGCAATATTCTCGTGACTGAAGAACCTACCTATGCAAATGTTCAGCAACCAGATGCACCACTATTACTTGAATTGAAAACAACATTAACCATACCTATACCACCTCAAGACTTAGATTTGCTAATTGATGTAGCTGATGATGGTCGGACGCTTCTATTCAGGTTGACTTCAAGTAATCCAAATGTTGACTACAACCATAAACGGATTGGAGAAGTTGTCTTGCAGGGTTCTCCTCTAGATAAGATGCAAAGGATCTATGAAGAACTGAATAGTATGGCAAACAAGGTGCCAACTACACTAGAAGATCGAGAACTAGCTGAGCGACGCTTAACTGCCATTGGTAATCAGCTCTGGGATGAACTGATTCCAGAGCCACTCAAGCGGGAGTATTGGCGCTTTAAGTCTCGGGTTAAATCTTTTCTCATTACCTCAGAGGAACCGTGGATTCCGTGGGAGATGATCAAGCCTTATCGTTACAACGATGATGGAGATGTAGAACAAGAGCTTTTCTGGTGTCAGCAGTTTGCTCTCTCTCGATGGCTTTCGACCTGGGGAACGGCAGACGAGATGATTATAGGGAGGGCACGATCTATTGCTCCTACCGTTACGGATCTGCCCTCGGTTAAAGAGGAACTGGCATTTATTGAGCGGCTTTCCACTTTACGTGCAGGAATTACCCCACTTAGTACTTTTGGTACTCGGTTGCAAGTTTTGGAATCTTTTACCAATGACAAGGAGCTATCGCTTCTCCACTTTGCCTGCCACGGGACATTTGATGCCACTTTTCCCAACGATTCAGCAATTAAACTCGCGGATGGTGAGTTACGTCCATCAGATATCCAAGTTCAGTTTATAGGGCAAAGACCTCGGCCTCTAGTTTTCATTAATGCCTGTCATGGAGCAAGGTCAGAATACAGTTTCACCGGCTTAGGTGGCTGGGCAACTAGGTTAGTGAATGCTCGGGTCGGAGCCTTTATCGGTGCTATGTGGGAGGTATCAGACCCATTAGCTTTACAATTTACCAAGAGTTTTTATACTCAGCTCTTGCAAGAAAACCGATCTATTGCAGAGTCATTTCGCTTAGCTAGAGAAGAAGTTCGCAAAACTGCTCCTTACAACTCAACCTGGTTAGCTTACTCACTCTATGCTGATCCTGAGGGAAGAGTGAAAATACCACTTAACTAAATTTACTATTGAAAAGGGTTTGAATTCACTCGTGTAGATTTATTTAGCGATTCCTCTTATCAACACAAAGTTTTTGATTCTTGATACTTAAAGTTAAGGTACTCACAATGCCCCAACCCGCTCTTTGGAGAATGCAAGCTAGTAGTAAGTTAAAGTCTTTAATCTCAAGGATGCAAAGCGGTTTAGACGAAAATGATAAGCATATAGATGATTTGATTAGAACGCTTAGTAATTTACCAAAACGTCCTTTTGATTATTATCCTTATCAAGAAATATTTGGTGCAACTTATATCAAAGAGCCACGAGTAGAAGCTGCTAAAAAGCTGGGAGCATTATTAGCTAATATGCAGGATGACTGGACAGAAAACGATGCTCTTGTAGATGACTTGATCAGAGAACTTGTGAATCTTCCTAAACGTCCTCCTGAGCAAATTCCTTATCAAGAAATATTTGCTGAAACAAACGTTAACTGGGTTACTGAGGACCAACTTCTTGCTATTACTCCTGAAGCTGATCCAAATAGTATTGCAACAATAGTCATTCCCCTAAATTTAGCAATGGTGGAATTTGGTATTTCCACCATTGGGGAACAGGCTGATTTCCTTGCTCAAGCTGCTTACAAATCAAAAAACTTTAGTTGTTTGGAAGAATCTGAATCTGGGGAAGAGTATGAAAATCGAAAGGATTTGGGCAATGTTGAGCCTGGTGATGGAGTTCGCTTTAAAGGGCGGGGTTTATTCCGAATTTTAGGACGAATTAACTATAAAGAATGTAGTGAGGCTCTTGGAGCAAACTTGATTGACAATCCACAATACTTGGCTGAACCTGGCTTAGCTTGTCGTAGCGCTGCTTGGTTATGGAATATACGGGTATCGAGCGATTCAATTTTGAGGCGTACTATTACTATTGAAACAGTTCAAATAATATCAGAGTATCTCTATGAAGAAATACCTAGTCTAGATGACATGGAACTGATGCTTCAAACTGCTGAAAGATTCATAAATTTGCACGTGGCAAGAGTAGAAATATACGATGAAGAAGCATCAATTACGAAGGATAAACCCCTAGACTCGATTAGCATGAAGGGTATAAATATCCGTACCGAAGTGGAATCAATTGTACTTGAGGGGCATATATCTGGGTATCAAGAAATAACTCGTAGTGGCGAAGCCTCTACACATGATGAAAGCTATTCGCCCATTCAAAACCTAACAAGATATCCAAACCTCGATTGTCCTGATAAAGCTATTATTAATCAGAGATTTAGTCTCATTGTTGAACTCCTGCTTGAGAAACCTGAGGATCAACCCGATCTTCTACCACTTGGCATTCAAGATACAGGGACTGACGAATTACCAGAAGTTGAAGTTGTAGTAAGTGCATCAGGATTTGATCTTGAAGGTAGTAACACTCAAATCTTACAAGTCGAACGGGATGATGATTCTGGTGTTAGGTTTGTTCTCATCCCTAACAAGTTAGGACACCTTAAAATTAAGGTTCAATTTTATCAGAATGGTAAACCGATTGGTAAAGCTACACGAAACATTTTAGTTTCTGAGCAACCTACTGCTGTAGAAGTACCTCAGTCTGATGAGCCTACCGCTCTAGAGTTAAAAACAAAACTTACCATTCCTCCGCAAGATTTAGAGTTATTTGTTGATCTAGATACTGATGGCCGTACCCTCTCCTTCAGTTTGCACTCGGTTAAACCAGAAATTGACTATCACCGAACCAACCTGGGACAAGTAACCCTGCAAGGATCGCCCTTGGAGAAAATGCAGGCGATCTACAAAGAGATGACCCAGATGGCTCAAAGGATACCAGCCACCCCTGAAGACAAAGCATGGGCTGAAAATCGCTTAGCTGCTGTAGGCAATCAGCTCTGGGATGAACTGACTTCCGATCGCCTGAAGCAGGAGTACTGGAAATTTAAGTCTCGTGTTAAATCTATTTTGGTCACCACCGAAGAACCCTGGATACCTTGGGAGATGCTCAAACCCTATCGGTTTAACGATGAGGGCGAGAAGGAAAAAGACCCTTTTTGGTGCCAGCAATTCGCTATCTCTCGTTGGCTATCAGGAGCAGGGATGCCAGATGAGCTAGACATTAGGACTACAAGGTCAATTGCTCCAACTCCCATAAACCTACCCTCAGTGCAGGAGGAAGTTGCCTTTCTAGAGCAACTTTCAAGTTTACGCTCCACCCTAACTCCTCTCACTGCATTCGGCACTCGGGTACAAGTGCTAGACAGTTTGGAGAACGAGGATCTATCGATCCTACACTTTGCCTGTCATGGCCTGTTTGATTCAACTTTACCGAATGACTCAGCAATCAAGCTGTCTGATGGTTCTCTTCGCCCCTCGGATATCCAAGTGCGTTTTGGTGGCAAACGACAACGCCCTTTGATTTTCATCAATGCTTGCCACGGGGGAAGAGCAGAGTTTAGCTTCACTGGACTAGGAGGTTGGGCAGAGCGATTGGTGAGTGCTCGTGCTGGAGTCTTCATTGGCGCAATGTGGGAAGTCAGCGACAGACTGTCACTCCAGTTTGCCAAAACCTTCTACACCGCGCTTCTTAAAGAAGAGAAAACAACCGCAGAGTCCTTCCGAGAAGCACGCGAAGCAATTCGTCAGATAGCTCCTTACAACTCAACGTGGCTGGCCTATACTCTTTATGCTGACCCAGAAGGAAGAATAAAAGCTTCTAAAGCTTAACTCAATTGTTTTATGGACTCATTAAAGTAAAGACGAGGTTATATGACACAAATTGGTGATCTTACAGAAAGGTTGGTGGAACTCTCCGACGACCAACTTCTTCTGCGTTTGGGGATGAGTAGCCAGGGCATAAGCGAAGACCTTGAAGATCAAACCAGAAGCGCTTCAATCGACTCTATTGATTTTAGTGAGTATGAATTAACGAGAGCAAATGAGGATGCGCTGAATTTCGGGCAACGACTATTTAAGCGGTTAAATGCTGCATCCTATGAACTGATGTGCAAAGACCCTTTTGATGATGGCGAAACTCTTAAGCAGTTAAATGCAGCGATGAAAGATAGTACTTCCAAGGCAGCAGGATTACTTGCTCCTGTTTTAGTCGCCAACCTAGGTCTAGCTCCTGCCGTGGCTGCGATTGTTGCGGCGTTAATTATCAAGAAATTTTCAGAAGTGATTGCAGGTGAAATTTGTGATACTTGGAAGCGTACTTTAGAAGCTTCCACAAACACTACAAGTTAGACAAATATAAGGTTGAGCTGGCATGGGTTCATCTACTCTTACCCTTAATCTTTGCCCCTGCCACAAAATTTAGTTACCTATACCAATACTCACCTCGCCTTTCGCGCTCAAAAGCTTGAACAAAGCGAAGATTAGGGATCGCGCTCGTTGATGACGTACTGAGCCATCAAGGCCTATCAAAAAAACGGTATAAATTGACGAGGCTGAAACGACTGTAAATCAGGGTGGGAGTTTTTAGTCAAAGGCCTATCAAAAAAGGACCCTTTTTTGATACCCTTGCTGCATGAAGCAAATCATTTGTGCCCTATACCTTCGGGTTTCAACTATAGATAAGGGACAGTAGGCCGGAGCTTTGAAGTACAGGAAAAATATTGTTGCAATAGACTAACTTGAAATACTTAAGAATCTCTACTTTCCATACTCGAGATGTATTTAGCTCTTATTGGGTCCATTGCAAAAGAATCCAATTTATTCAGAATATTAGATAGTGTCTCTTTTAATTTCTCAGTATCCTTTATTTCAACTTCAATTGTTTGCCATTGAGAGCTAAAATCATAAGAAAACTCTTCCCAATTCTCTAATTTAAAGTTCGAATAAAAGTAAAAAAATCTAATATTAACTTGAGAAAGAACAAAAGTAATTTTGCAATCACAAAAATCTATATTCGGATATTTTGGAGCTAAATCAATAACAATTAGTTTAAACGGAACATCTATGGTTAAATCGAATCCAGATACTTCTTTCTCTTTAGAAGTTCTTGTCGCAGCAGGGGAATTAAGGCGAATCATTAATTGGCCAAGTTCTCGTGCACTTAATGCCTTGTTATCGGCTGTCTTGTTCTTATAAATTATTTTTGAGAAATAGTTGTTAGGGTTGTCTTTAAGCCATTTCCCAATAGATTTAGTGTTCTGAGATATGGATGTATAATCGCCCTGAAAGTCGGGATTTATTTCATATAATTCTCTTAGATCAGATGAATATGAATAATTCTCAATAAACTCACCTATAGTATTTAACTGTTCTAGAGCTTCCTCCTCAGAACAATATCTTTGAGCATCTTTTTTGACTAATTCAACTAAAGATAGTGCCTTTAGTCCATCGTTGTTAAATTGATCTTGTAGTAAGCCATTTATTTGCTCTGATATTAAGGTTTTTAGTTTTTGGGTAACAGAACAAAAAATTTCTGTAAAGCTTGCCTGATTTACGAAAAATGGTTTTTGAAAAGCATTTCTATCAAAGTCGTCAGAAATGTAGTCAATAATGTGCTTATATCTTACTTCGGTTGAATTATATTTCAAAACTGCATGAATAAAGCTTTCAGTAAAGTGACTCAGCAAATGGGTTTGATACGATGCCTGGTCACTCATCGAAGAAAACATAAAATAGCAGTGATTAAAGCTTTTTTTTGATTCATCTAAGTGTTTTCGAAAAACATCATTATCTTTTATATAAGTGAGTCCTGAATTGCAAGCATCTATAACTTTTATAGCTAAGTTTGGATTAAGTTGTCTAAGAAAATTATCTAGCTCAGAATTTGCTAGAGACGTTTGTCTATATTGATTTACATTGAAGTCTGACAGAATGTAGTAGAACTCGTCCTCACGAAAGTCGCCATGCCCAGTGTAGTAAAAGAAGACTTCATCAAATGTTTTCCCTTCATTATTTTGGATAAGCTCGGAAAGCTTCTCTTTAACTTGAGTACTATTCGTTTTCTCAGAGATAAAAAGAATTTCGCTGTACTTACCCGTTTCTTTCAGTAAGCGATTAATGAGCTGACCATCCAGAATGCAACCCGGTAAGCACCCTGTATGTTGATACTCACTGACTGCCAAAATAATTGCAATATTCATTGTGCGCTTATATAAAAGTAAAAAATTTCCGTAAGACTAGGAGGGGATTTATGATGACCTCCTTAATATCTCTTAAGCTTTCTACTCATGCATAATTTCGGTCATCCCCTTTCAAGTTAGGAAGACCTCAGCTTGTACTTAGGCAAAGTTTAGGCAAGACCTAACACAAAGATAATAGAAGCTAAGTATAGCAAAAGCTTTATGTTTTGATTTTGGGGACTCATAAACCCAAGTCCACAAGGTCAGTTGTGCTCAATCAACTTCTCCATCAATTCCAGCAAGCTAGGTAACTTTTTGCTCAATTGCCTTTCAGTCGCAGTAGTCTCTTCATTTCCTACAACGCTCATCCACTGCTCCAAGGCTGATTTTGCCCGTCGCAGAGCAGTTTTTTTAGAAACCTGTCCAAATTGGACAGGTTTTTCTTCAGTTAGATAACGACGAACACTCCTCAAGCTTTTGCCAATGATTATTTCTAGTGCTGGGCGCAAACGCTTTTCATCTTTAATGGGCCTGCCGGGGGTGTCTGCATAGCCCGCAGAACGAAGGCGATCGGCTAACGCACGAACCTCAGCAGGGGTATAATCCCGACGTTTCTCGTTCTCGCTGATCTCAACTTGCAAAGCCTTTTCTGGATCATCGTCAGCGTTGAAAGCCAGCATTCGCACCGGAACTATATCGTCTTGAAAATGCTGCTCGTAAGCTTCTGGATGAGACTCTTTGACATGATAGATAGCTGCCTTGCGATGGCCCCCTGCTAATAAACGCCCTTGGTTATCGACAACTAGTGGCTCTAGTAAACCAAGTACAGCAATCGATTCAGCTAGCTGCTCAACATGGTCTTGGCGTAACTGCCGAGTATCAGAGGCACGGTCCTGAATTTGATCAAGAGGCAAGGCAGTACGCTGCGATCGCTCGCGCTCCGTCTGCTCAGAAACCTGTAAATCCTGGCCATGCAACCGCATAGCGGCATCTTGAGCAGCACCCCACACATCAGTTTTTGTCTTTTTTCTAGGAGGCATTGGTATCTTCTGAAAGCCTACTTGGATCAGCAATCCACTGAGCCAATGACGTTAGCTCAGTAGCACCACGACTGCTAGCGGCATATTGCATCAACGGTACTTGCTCAGCAGCTGCAAGTGAAAGAGTTGTGTCTTGGTGAATTGTAAAACGAGGAGTTTCAGGATATCTCTGGGCGAGTTGAGGAGCAAACTGCTTATCGAGCGATCGCCGTGCATCGATTTGGGAAAGCACAAACGCCCACCGCTGAGGGCCACGCCATCCCTTTTTACGATAGCTCTCCAAAATTTCGATTACTCTTGCTGCCCCCATTACAGCCAGTGGATGGGCATTGGTTATAACTAGACCAACATCAGCAGCAACTAAGCCAAAGCGTTCCAGGTATTCATTTCCTGGTGGACAGTCAAAGATAATAGCGTCATAGTCCAAGGCTTTAATGGCCTCGGCTAGTTCTTCAGGATGTAGCGATTGAATGCGCTGGCTACCGAGTTCAGGACCACCAGGGAGAACATGGAGGGTAGGAGCAGCTTCTAAAGGTGTTGGCTTACCACCAGTAAGCAATTCTGCGGTGCCAGCAGCGATCGGATCAACTCCAAGAACATAAGCTGCATTGGACTGAGGGTCCAAATCAATTACCAAGGTCCGAAGGTTCTGGTGAGCCAACACAGATGCAAGGCCACATGACACTGTGGTTTTACCAACTCCTCCTTTGCGGGCTGCTACAGCGATACGGTACTTACTCATGGGCGAATCGTACCACGCCTTAATCCACTGGTTAAAGAGCTACCAATTGCTTACGATGAAGAGCATCCCCAGAGACTTCAGTGGAGGTAGTGTGAGTAATTCAGATGCGATCGGCAAGTTGAAGGAAGCCTCTAGCGGATTGCAATTCATGAGTGAATCCGACTACCCATTTGAAGTTTTTGGTTGGGAAGGACAGGCTGAAGAATCTCTCACTCCTGAAAAGCTAGCTCAAACAACTGGACACCCAGCAGATGCCCCAGTGAAGGTGATAACTTTGTCAGACTTCTTCAGGCCTGCCACTGAGGAGCAGGATTGGTTCGGCCCGGAAGAGAAGGAGAGCGCTGCTAAATTAAAAAATCTAGAGAGCACGATCGCGAGCACCTTAAACAACGTGAAGGTTTATCGGGTTGGGCAAATCGAGATTGATGTTTACATCATTGGCACCTGCGGCAATGACTGCGTTGGACTTTCCACCAAAGTCATTGAAACTTGACTACTGACTATCAACATTGGCTTCAATTACCGTCTGTACCGATTGCGGCACAGTACTCAAGAAGTCGTACTGGGTTTTCGCTTCAATTTGATCGACCGACGTTTTGAACGATTGCCAGCTATTCCGCTTAATCCCCTGTCGATTTGGCATCTCTACCGCAATGACTCGCGTCTTGCTAGTGATGCCTTTCAGTCCGATACTTGGTTTGTCGAGAACCACAATTACTTTCCAGGTGCTGGCTGGAACCACAACCTTGCCTACTGCCAGCGTGGTCATTGCACCTTTTCCACCCACACCACCTTGGCCCCTGCCTCCAGCAATGATGTAAAGCTCTTTACCCTGCCTGACTAAATCTCGGCAATATTCCTCCAAGGCTACCCAAGGCCCCTGATTATTGTCTGGAGCTTGAGGAATGATGTTGGTCATCAGGAAGGTGGCAGAGTTTGCCTCAACTGTCCCGCCTCGATCCTCCGATGAAGTGAGATGGCCGCGGTCGAAACCACTGTTTGTATAGTCTCTGGGAGTCACCCGATACCAACCAGTGGGAAGCTGGGGGTCTGGGCGAAAGTTGTTCTGCCTCTCTGCCTCTCCTAGCCACTTGGAATTCAGCTGCCAACTTACCCAGTTGGGAGTGCCTTTGCTGCGATTGTAGGACAGGGCGTACTGGGGCTTCACCATCAAGTAGTTATCTGCTTGAGCAAGATCGGCCACAGCGTTACTAGGATTGCCCAGCCGTAAATGAACACTTCTAGAGGTCGGTGGTGAAGGTGAGGGGATCGGAGCTGGCGTTGGCACTGAAGGTGAGCTTTCAATCGGAGGAGCGAGCGCGCATCCTGATAGGGCCAACAACAGCCCAATTAAGCACACAAAGATATTGACGCGCACGTCTCGCCTCCCAAAGCTGCACCTCCTTAACATCTTAAGAGGATTTCTGGTTACTAAAATGAAAATCTTCAGCCTTTTATTCAATTAGCAAATAGCTTTAAAGTCTTAGTTTCAGGCTATTTGCTTAGAGCTGTTACAACTCCACCAAACATTTTTTTAAGAAGCTGAGATAGAGCCTGGTTATTCCTCCAAGCCTATGAATTTGTTAGCTATGTCATGATGAATTCTATTTCCGTTCCTAAAAACAGATATTGAGACATAGGCATTTTTGCGAAATGGATTGAACTCAGCAACTTGATAAGTGAACGCTCCATTACGAGCTTTGAGCAACCAAGGATTTGCTCTATAGCGACTATTTCTCTCTTTAATTGGCAAGAAGACTTGTGCATTACTTTTTTTATCTTGACCAATATAGTGGTATGCATCTCCAAATTCTTTGCATATCGCAATGTTATATTTGCTTGTACTAAATGCAATTACTGTGATGAGATTCTTGTTTTTACAAAGAATGGATTCTCCTGGAACTGATTCAGCTAAAGCATGGTTGGATGACAAAATTATAGAAATGCAACTCAAAAATGCATAAACTAATGGCTTCATAATTTTTTAGCTTAAGAAATGTTCAAGGCGAAAATCTTAGCAGCTAGGCTCTAGCTAAAATTTTGGCTCTACTCCTGCTTGCCTACACCTAGCACGCATCACTTCAAAGTATTTACTATTGGCACCTCCTTTAGGCTGTTGGGAAGGTAGAGCCCTCGCACGGTCACGCAGATCACGGTAGGTTCTTTCCAGCAGATAATCTCCGTTGGGTTCAACTAGTGTGAGGGTTCAGACAGCAATGGAGTCGCTATTTTCACAGCTAAGTAGGTAGGTGTAATTAAACTGAAGATGGTTTTCAGGCTATGTAAGGGTTTCAGGCGAAGCCATCTTATATTTAATTTGACCCACCTACTTATAAGTAGGATTAGTGATTACTAGCTTCAACCCTTTGTTGCCCGTTTCAGGATTCTTGACTTCCAATCGTACTGAACGCCTTTGCCAATCAACTTTTGGGTCCAGAAGTAGCCCTAGTTGTCCATCAGAGTAAATGTAATTGCCGAGTGTCAATGTGGCACTTCGCATCGGTGTGCCGTCCGCATCCCTCGTGTTGCCTGCTCCCATCCACCCTCTAGCTTTTACCCATCTACGCTCTGCCGACACTCGATCGCCCTGAAAATATCAGCATGATCAAAATTGCCGTAACGATGCCGTAAAGCACAATTGACTGTAGGGATGGGGGCAATGCGGCAATGGGGTAAAACCAAGTAATCGCGCTGGCGACGATGGCGGCAAGCGGCCATGCAAATGCACGGGAAGAATAGCGCTGAAGCACATACCACTGGGCGATCGCGGTTCCCAGCCAAGCGGCGATTTGGGAGTAATCAACGCCGAGGGTGCGATCGCCCAGCAGGCCAACGCCGCCAATCAGCGCCGCAGCGATCGCGCCACCTGCTACGGTGGCGCTGAACCAGTGGGCGATCGGAATGTACTGCCGCAGCAGCCAAGCTTGGGCGATGCCGACGATCGCCGTTAGGATCAGCGGCGCGATCGTCCAGAAGGCAACATAGGCAGCGACTCCTTCGATCATGCCTTCGATCGCATTGCCGATTCCACCAGCGCTGCCGAAGCCGATGAAGAGGGCAATTATGCCGCCGAAGAAGAGGGCGGTCATACTCACGACCCACCAGAGAAATCCGAATGCCCAATCCATGGTTTTTTCAATTGCTTTGTTGCTGTCAGTCTAGTGCAGGATTAAGAGACTAAGAGACCTGCTTTGTGAGTGCCACCAACACTGCATAGTCAGACTTAGAGGGGCGATCGCGCTGGCGAAGGCGAAAGGCGATCGACAACATGATTGGGTTAATCCTTGTTCTCAATGTTGGTAGATGCTTCCCATGAAAGCTACATGACAGATGAAACCTGGGAAGGCATCAACAAGGAGTTATGGCTTTATCAAGTGTTGAGGGTTGCCAGTCGAGTGTCTATGCTACCTTTACCCCATCTTGCAAGAATAGCTCCAGGGTTGAGCGACCCTAGAGCTATTCTTCAACACCAATGAATGTTGCCTTAAAGGACAAAACCTAACATGTTGCAGAGGCGATCGCACTAATGCCTTAAATCTTCCGAACAAAGAAGTATAGGCGGTAAATTCCCTCACTACCGCTACCTAAGTCCCAAGTAAAATCAGCTACGGGGTCACCGCTCTCAGCTTGTTTTGCCATCCGAATCAAATGATCCTTTGTTAGCAATTCGGCACGTCTGCCTACATCATCATCCCCTGCACCAACCAACTCACTCAGTTTATTGGATATGAGTTTAACAACCTCGCCAGGGACTGATGCACCCGTCTTAGCTTTAAGCGCAGTATTACCCAACTCTAGAATTGACCTAAAGACTCCAGAAAAAGCATGCGGGTCGCCTTCATCATTCTCGCGAATTACCACTGCCAAAATGACATCCTCTGCAATGCCAGAGTACAACCTTCTTGCAGAGCGGATGACATCTCCCTCATCCACCTCAATTACGCCAGTTTCATGGGGAGTCTGCGCTTGCCCAGAAGTAGAAACGCCTAGGAACATATATGGCTCGTCGCTAGCTGACCATTCGTTGGATTCATCTAGGCAACGGAAACCTGAAAACCAGATTTCTATATTAGTTTGATAGAGTTTTACCTTCGCTCCACCTGCTGGTGTCCAGTGAATTTCTCCACCCTCAAAGATGCTATGTCTACCTTGGCCATTCGTGCCTTCGGTCACTAGTTCATCACTGCGAGGATAACCCAAACTGCCCGTCTCCCAGCCTTGGGATGCCCAAGCATCTCGAATAGCACCTATAACAAAATGAGCTCCAGTATTCGGAGTCCAATAGATTGAGCCACCTTGGAAGTGGTTGAAGCGACCGACTCCATCCGGGCAGCCTAGCTCATCGGTCACAGGGTAGCCTAAGAAGGAGGTTTCCCAACCCATCGAAGCCCATTTATCACGGATGGAACCATAAATCACTTGAGCTCCAGTATTCGGAGTCCAATAGATTGAGCCACCTTGGAAGTGGTTGAAGCGACCGACCCCATCCGGGCAGCCTAGCTCATCGGTCACAGGGTAGCCTAGGAAGGAAGTTTCCCAACCCATCGAAGCCCATTTTTCTCGAATCAAACCATAGATCACTTGTGCTCCAGTCTGAGGCGTCCAGTAGATTGAGCCACCTTGGAAGTGGTTGAAGCGGCCCACTCCATCTGGACAACCTAATTCGTCTGTGTGGGGTGCGCCCAGAAAAGACTGATTTCCACCTAAAGACATCCACTTATCTCTTATCGCACCAATTACACTAGGCACAGTATTACTCCTTTGTAGACCAAAACTTTAGAGAGCAGAAAGCAGTGCGCAAGCATAATAGGGGCGGAACTGCTGTCTACAATTTGATACGTATGTCTCAAATCTAAAGAACCAAAAAAGCTTTGGCAGCACCCGCAAGGGTACCTTTTGGCTTGAAATTTTACAGACTGCTCTCGTTGAAAGTTGGCTCTTTTGCCCGCTGTGGAGTAGGTTTACCTAGCTATCAGATGCAGGAGAAGTAAAAAGAGAGTTGGGGGTACGAGCGATCGCCTTACCCAACCTTTACTTCTTCCTGACCCGTTACAATTTCTTCGCGTTGATTCCACCGGATAACCTGCTCACCATCCATTGCTTTGATCACAGCTTCGATCACTTCGCTGCTAGAACGGTCTGGAGTCTCTAGCGCTCTTTTGATAGTCCCCTCATAGCGTTTGACCATAGCCGCATCAGCAGGTTCACCCTTAATTCGGCAATACTCCTGAGTCAGCCTGTAGCGGCTCCAACCCAACTGCTTCAGTCGGTTCTGTAAAATATCCGGCTTCATGAAGCGAATAACTCTTTAGCTAACCCTCCTAGTTAACAGCTTTAAGCATAGGTTTTGTACCCTTTTGCATTGGATTGTTTATCTAGTTAAAAGTTAGTATTTATCTGTTTATAAATTGATAAACTGGATAAAGAGAAGGCACCGCCAATCCCGCGAAGAAGAAACGGTGCCCTCTCCAATAAGCAACCCTATACAGGTCACAGAATTATGGTATCCCATGCCTTGACTCAACAAGGACTTCAAGTCAGTGATGAGTGCGATCGCGATTGCACTGAGGCTCGCAAGTTTTGGGCCGCTCTTGATTGGGAATTCTTTTGCTTCCCAGAACGCTACCCTGATTTAATTCAGCAGCACCGAGAAGCGAGTTTAGATCCTCGCGATGAACAGTACTTGAACGCTGCTCCTTTGGGGTCTTACCAGCGCCCTACAACCTTTACTAGCAGAAACGGACGAACCGTTTGTATTGACTAATTTCTATTGGCGATCGCCCTTCTGCATTAGAGAGCGATCGCCAACAGGCAGACCATAGGTGCACTTGAATCTTCAATGCCAAGCCAGCAATTCTCCTTCTAGAAGTTTTTGCCGTACATCTATTCAGCTTCAAACAAGCTGCTCGTTGAAGCACTGATTCTATCGTTTAATAATTTCGGCAAAGATTGGGTTTTAGTCCTCTTTTTTAGTACAAGTGTTTCACATTAAAATTGCTGAGTAGCCCCCTTTATGCCGGATCACTTTTTTCAGCCACCCCCATCTGACCCAACCTCGTCCGAGCTGGCACTCCAAGCTTTGGCAGAGCAATTAATCGAGGGACCGAAAACCCTCCACGAACTCCCCTTAATTCTGGTTCCACCTGCTCTCTGGCATCCCGTCGAAGAACAGTGGGAAATTACGCCACCGATGCAGGCAGCAATTCAAACCTGGCTTCAGGAAGCTCACCAAGACGACGAGCGGCTGCGGATTGAGCGTCGGCTCATTGGCCACACACCGATCTTCCTTCCAGATACGCCTGAAGGACAGCAGTTCTTCAGGCTGACCAAAGCGATCGCGGACATTCCCCTCAATGCACCCATCGTGCCCAAAAATCAGCAGCAAGGGTATTGGTTCAAAACGCTGCACTACCAATGGCAAGCCCGAGGTGTGGTGATGGCCCAACGACTCCTAGGAGTTATTGCAGATCCCATCGGAGAATCTGGGGTGCTCAGCGATCGCCTTTCCAAGATCAACCTAGACTATCTACGCCTGGGTAGTGAAATTAGCGTCGCTTGCTTTCACCTCCTAACCCAGGGCGAATCTTATATCAAGCGTTGGGCACAAAAGAATCAGGTTGATTACCCCTTCGAAACTCCCTGGGATTTATTCTTGGAAGTGCTGCAAGAAGACTTTCTCACCACCTGGCAACTCGGACCTGAGAATCAAGCGAAGAGAGCTCTTCCCAAGGCGCAACAGCGAAATAGCCTTGCTACTCGAATTCGGCTATTGAGGCTAGACCAATGGCTTCCAGAGACAGGGGAGCGATCGGACTATGAGACCGCAGAGCAAGAATACCTTCAATCCTTACAACAAACAGGATGGAGCGGCTACTGGCTGCTAGCCCTGCGCCAGCACCAATACGAACCGCGAATACAAAGCCATTGGGAGGCTTACGTCGAAGCTCTCAGTAAGGGTAAAGAGATCTTTGTGGATATCTTGGATTGACTCAACGGTAACCCCTTTAATCGAGCGGAAAGTAACGTTGAGGAAAGTGTAGAAGGGGCAATCAATTTTCTGGGCCACATTCATTGGGTTAAGCCAGACAAGGATAGCTCCGTAGCAAGCTGACCAATCAAGTTCTACCATCAGTTTTATGTAAAGTTTATTTAAAAGTTCGAAATTGTTGCTAAACCTACTCACGCTACTGATAGTTTCTGATTAGAAATTCAAGCAACGGAAGTTTTTTCATGGATTTTTTTTAGGTTATGACCAATTAATTGTCTGGTTTCTTTTAGGGCTTTTTATCTGTCAAGAAACAGAGACTAAGCATTTTATTCATTCAGTAACTCAATGCTTTTTCTTACTCTGGAATCGCTTCCTTTTTAGTCTCTTCCTACTTTTTATTTGGATTGGAGTTGTACCCCATCCGAATAGGCTACATATCCAAAAAATGGTATCTTCATTAGGAGGAAAAGCCTCCAAAAGCGTTGAAGATACTATGGTAGAGATGAGCGGAGCGATCGTAGGTTATATTCGACTCTCTTCGCAAGAACAAGCAAATAACCCTCAAACAAGAGAGCAACAAAAGACACGAGTAATCAGGGCAGGTGCTGAAAAAATTTATGAGGACATCCAAAAAGGTAGAGGTAGAAAGCGTCTTAGTTACAATCAATTAATTCAGGATGTAAAAGACGGAAAGATTAGGAAAATCATCATTACGAGGATCGACCGAATCTCGCGTTCTTTAATTACTTTGAAAGAACTAGTCGAAACTCTTAACGAGTATGGAGTCACGTTGGTAGTCCTAGATCAAAATTTAGATTTAGGTACTGCTCAAGGAAAAATGTGGCTCAATATGCTCGGCACGCTAGCTGAATGGGAAGTCGATTTACTTTCAGAACGGGTTCAGCACGGTAAGAGATACCAACGGAGTCAAAAGTGGGCCAATGGGTCGTGCCCTTTCGGATACAAGGTTGTTGCTCACAAGTATGTGCTGGATACAACCCCTTTCCTCTGTCTCTTACGCGATCGCCCTGACAATTACTTGAGCTTGAGTCAAGTTGAGGACTTAACCCTACTTCCAGGGCGCACGATTGCCGAAGTTAGCAGAGATTTTATCGATATCTTCTTGCAGGTGAAAGGGGCAAGACGAGCCTTGAAAGTAGGTTTTGAAAAGTATGGAATTGGGAGGACTCACGCAAAATTTAATGGCACGGACGGAGTTCTTTATTGGTCGCCTCGTGGCTTCACCCTTTGGCTAAAAAACCCCATATTAGACGGCCATACAGCCTATCTAAAATACAAAACAGTCCGAGGCAAGCGTATACCTTTACCGGAGGAAGAGTGGCAACTTGTTAAAAATACCCATGCTGATCAGCGTCTTTTTCGAGATGACGAAGCCGCAGCCGTCAAAACTAGCTTTCAAGCCAATAGCTGTAGTGGTAGAGGCGCGTTTCAAAATAACCTCACTGGGGCAGACAACTATCGACCCTTCGCTTATCAGACGGGTTTGGTGTATTGCCAAGAGTGCAACTCGCGCTGTACTTCCAAAGGCCACAAGAACGAGTACCTCTATTACGGCTGTCGTCACGCCGGGGTTGGTTGCAATAATCGCAAAGGAGTCAGACGCAAGAGTATCGAAGAGTCGCTCATTGAAGCCTTAGTGGAAAAGTCTCGTGGTCTTAACCAGGCAGAAACCAGCTCTGATGAGCTTCCCATGCAATCAGCAGCCTTAGTCCGCATGGAAGAGCAATTAGCTGCCTTGGAGCAAATTCCTAGCTTTAACCCCGATATTGAGGCTTTGAAGGAAAAGCTACGCCAGCAGATTGAGGCGGAGAAAAATCCCTTTCTTTCTACAGATAAGGTACTTGATACCTCGGTTGAAGAGTTGATTCGGACGGGCAACAACTTGGGCATTTGGCATTTGCTGAATAACGATGAAAAAGTCGAAATTTATCGCAAGCTCGTACACAAAATCTACATCCAGGATGGCAAGGTTTCTTCCATCATATTCAACCAATAGGAGCCTTTGATGATGTACCTGCAAAACAAATTGCTCGCCAAGAGACAATCCTACGAATTAGCCATGCAAGCAGCGCTTAAAGATTGGCGGCGAGACCCCGTTGAGTTCAAGTGTCCCGCCTGTGGTTCGAAAAAGGTTGCAACTCGCCCTGACCTGCGAGGCAAAAACCCTTGCACATGTACAACTTGCAATCATCACTTTGATCAGCCGACGCATTTCGTCTGCGATTGCCCTGAACCGGGCACAGGAAGCCAGTGTCATGACTGCCCCAACTTCCGCAAGCTATTAGCGACTGTGCGCGCGATCGCTGAAGAGTTGCAGTCCCATCCCCTTTATCAGAACCACCTCGGTCGCAACTCGTAAATCCTGGGCAGATTACAGAAAAACTAGTCTTGCCTTTAGAACCGAGTACAGTTTAGTCTCGATCTACTTCCAAAACAGGGATTCGCTGAATAGAGCTGTGCAAGATAGGTGCTTGACGAACTCAGAGTAGTACAATGCTCCAATCCAAACCGATCCCGCTGGGACCACGCACTTACAAGAAACTATCTTGAGTGCCAATTCGAAACCATAGGCTTACAAAAACTAGAGGGCAAAGCCCAGGAGGTAAGATGACGCGAAACCCGCTCACAGACTCGGTAGTACAAAATCATTTCTCAGCGATCGCAAAACAGAGAACCCCATAAAAAAAGGTTGCTCTCTGCCTTCATTCTGTTTGCTACTCAGGCCTTGACCCAAAAAGCTGAACCGACGCCAATCGGTTCACAGAACTTGGAAAGAACAACCAAGTTAATAAATTCTGTAAAACCCAAGGTAACACTTTCTCCGGTATTTAGACACGGGGAAAGGACTGAGAACGTGTAACTAAAAGGCAGAGGGCCGACCTGAAGACACATCAGGACAGCCCCATGGAAAAAAATATTTTGGTTTCCCTTCCTACAGAGGAGGGCTCATTTTCAAAATCCCTACCAGCCTTTTGGGAATTCATCGCATTCTTGAAGGAACCTGAAGCACGCTCTGGTCTCTTCAGAGAGGCTACGACAAAACGCCAATTACAACGGCTTCATATTAGCCGCAACTCCTACAACCCTAGCTTTCCAACTTGGGTCGGAGGTCAGGCATGAGCCAGCTAACCTCACCCACCTCCTCTGGGAGCGCTCCTAGTCAACTCATTCAAGGGCAGACCTACCTCACCCGCCGTGCCGCCCTACTGGGCTTTTGGCGGGTCATGGGTTTTGAGGTAGAGCAGGAAATTCAGATATCGGTCAATCAAAAAATTTATTATCAAGGCCGCGTCACCTCAGAAGGGCTTAGCCTTCGTCAGTATACTTGTGTCGGGAAAACGGCTGACGGTAGAAAACAGTGGGAGGCCTCCGGACAATTTTGGCAGGACGGTTATGCCTATCTGCTTGGCCGTGCCGAACAGGGTGATGACATCTTCTACAAAGCGAATTACCTAGTAGGGGGCATTTCTAATAAGGCTTTCATCTCCTCAACTGATATCTTTGCTGAGGATGATGAACGTAGCGAGGTTGAGCAGTGGAACAATCTCGCTGCCTTCAT
The DNA here is from genome assembly GCF_014696035.1 of Trichocoleus sp. FACHB-262. NCBI lineage: Bacteria > Bacillati > Cyanobacteriota > Cyanophyceae > Leptolyngbyales > Trichocoleusaceae > Trichocoleus > Trichocoleus sp. FACHB-262. The sequence goes on from NZ_JACJPK010000109.1 coordinate 20,794, forward strand.
CTCATCGACAGGAATTCAGCCTACTGCTGTGGTTCACAGCGGGGGAAAGTCTCTTCACGTGCACAATCGCTTGACCTCAGCCGTACAGGCCGAGGACTGGCTGGATTTAGCTACCCGTTACTGCGCTTGGCTAGGCAGCGACTTTTCAGTTAACACACTGCATCGGCAAATGCGGCTTCCTGGCTTCCCTAGAAAGCTCAAGGACGGTTCCTGGGGTGAAGTTGCCCTACTAGTTGCCAATGAGGTTGCTACATCTCCTGAGGCTTTTAAGCAAGCCTTGACTGCCTCATGGCCATATTCACAGCCTTTTACTGAGCAGCGTTGGCAGAAGTACAAATCCACAGCGAGCCTCGCTCGCAACGGCAAAGATATCAGTCCTTTATCCGCCCCTGATGATGCTTTCCGACTGCCTGAAAACCTACTCTTTCCCGTTCAAGAAACTCGCACTTATGCAAATCAGCGATCGCAGGGGTCCACTACATCTGAGAATCCTTGGGAGAAGCTACTTGATGAGACGCTAGCGCCAGCTCTCAACAAGCTTCCTCTGGAGCAGATATTCAATGAGTACCCACACGATTTCAAGACAATTGGTGGTGAACTGGTTGGGAAATCGCCCTGGTCTGCTACCAATAGCAGTGGTACAGCTTTCAAGGTCAACATCAACTCTGGCGCATGGCATTGCCATGCTTCGCTCCAAGGCAGTCAGAGTGCAATTCAATACTTGCAACAAATTTGGTACGGCAAGCAAGGGCGATCACTGCAAGGCCAAGAATTTATCGACTTCTGTGAGCGGTTAGCGGCCAAGGTCGGCGTTTCAATTCCTCATAAATTAAGGCATTCCTCTTACCGTGGCCCTAATCCAGCAGAGTACGAGGATTTCGTTCAGGCTCAAGAGACACAACGTCAGTATGAACAGGCAGCCGAAAAAGAGCGACAGGCAATTGCTCATCGTCAAAAGATTGAGCACATTCAACGGAATCTCAATACCCTCACCTATAAACCAACCTTAGAGCTGAATCAACCTTACTTTGGAGAACTCGCGCTTCCAGAGGAAGGCTCAGTCTTCCTAGTCTCCGGGGGTTGCGGTACTGGGAAAACCACCTTGTTCAAAAGCTTTGCGCAGCAGCACCGCCAGAAATACCCAAACTCAAAGATCTTGTCAATCGGCTCGCGCAATCTACTACTGCATCAATCCGGTGAAACACTCGGTATTGAGCATATTTCAATGTTCAAGAACAAGGGCTTCACCGATACAAGAGCATTGAATGCCAGCAGTTCAAAGGGTCTATGCTTCGATAGCCTGCTCAAAATTGAGATTTCAAAGCTAGGGCCTAACCCGATGCTGTTTCTGGATGAAATCGATGCGGGTCTCAGGCATCTGCTTCAAGGCGGAACGATTGATGACAAGCATCTTGGTCGGATTCAGCTCCACTTCCGAGACCTCTTGATAGGAATCATTGAGCGCGGTGGTTTCATTATTGGAGGAGAGGCAGATTTAACCGATTTAGCCATTGATTGCTTATTGAAAGCGATTGGGCGGGAAGTCCCCTTGCAGCTTGTGGTTAATTCCTGGATTCCCAAGCTAAGTCCGGAGCAAAGCGAAACTAGGGTTTTTAATTCGCCTTCTAAAACTCTTGAAGAAATTTGTAGATGTCTTGCTCAAGGCGAACCTGTTATTGCGATGTCAGATACCCAAAAGTGGGTAGAGGAAGTAGAGGCCGCAGTTCTAAAGCTAGACCAGGATGGATTGCTACCTTCCCAATGCATCATCCGAGTAGACAGAAAAACTTCAGAAACTGAACAGATTAAGGACTTCATGCGAAATCCTAACCAAGCTATCAATGATCTGAAGCCTACGCTAGTTCTACTTTCACCGAGTGCCGAATCGGGGATTGATATCAACATTCCTTACTTCAAACACTTAGCATTTCACTTCGTTTATCTAGAGACGCGCTCTCAAATACAACTCCCTTCCCGCTATCGACCACCCATTCCCTGGTTTGGTTACGTCAAGAATTTTGCTCTCAATGATGAGGCCGGGCGATCGCTCAATCCTGAAACTCTCCTGAAAGACCTGTATCGCAACAAAGATCAACTAAGCAGGCTTGTAGGCTTAGCTGAGGTACTAGCTGAGGCTGATAACACAGAGGGTTATGAAAAACTTAAGGAGTTACTAGATCCAAAATCCGAATCACCTGACAAGTTCTGGCTGAAGTACTGGGCAAAGTTTCAGGCTCGTACTAATGGTGCCCGGGCCAATATGAAAGCCCACTTGTTGGAATACTGGCGCGCGCATGGCCGGACCGTAGTTGAAATTAAAGATGAAAAATCTAAGCATCATGCGAAGCTACGACGCGAGGTCCGCGAAAAGCTAAATTTACTAGAAGCCCAGCGATGGGCAGCAACCGAAACTTTTGATATCACCATCTCAAGCGCTCTCTCCACTTTAGAGAGCACTAGCAGTACTGAAGATGAACGCCGTAAGGCCCAAAAACGATTGCTAGAAGACAGATTACCAGGGCTGAATCTAACACCTGAGTTCTTACTCAAAGCTGTGATTCAGGAGCAAGGACGATTTCTAAAGCAATCGGAATTACTTTGGATGATTCAGCATCCAGAAGCCGCACAGGAAATTGACCGACGCTCTTTCATCCAGAAAATTGAGAAGTCCGCTTTTGTCTGGATGCCCAAAGTAAAACAGACTTCGCTCGTTGCAGATTTGATGCAACGCTCTGGCTACCGCTCACTCCTATCCGAGGCTGAGTATCGAGACTCAGATGAGCAGGTGCAGCTGTTTAAGAAGTGGGCTATATGGAATAGGGATGAGATACGGCGGATTCTGGGCCTGACAATCAAACCAGAGCATAGCGCTATTACAATCCTGAACAAATTCCACAAGAAGCTGGGATATAAACCTGAAGTGGTCCGGAAGGAAGGGGGACGCGGCCAACAGGAACGTATCTGGAAATTAAGCAACTTCCATGATTTGGATCGCAATGCGATCTTTAATGCACTCACTCGAAAATATGGGGATTTACTCCCTCAACAAGCAACAAAAACGTATCCCTCCGATACCGTAGTCACAACTCTTTCTAATAATCTCCTTCAAAAAGTTGTGACTACCACAGAGTCTGAGATCGAAGAGGAAATACCCCTATTAAAAGATCCCCCATTGAAAGCTGGTAGCGTTGTCACTCGGATTGGCGCAATCGGGCGTTGGAGAATCGAAACGATCGCTGATAATCACGCCTTCATTAGGCAAATTGGTAGTTGGGGATTTGACAAGGCAGCCCCGCTTGAGCAATTGACCCCGCTGGAGTGAACGTGCTCATCGGTTATGCACGAGTGTCCAAGGCAGATGGTTCGCAACTATTGAATTGACGACCGCGACACTCTACACCTACGCAATGGTGACAGCTTTGCCAAAGAAGAGGCCAGCGATTGCTAGATCAGGTAGCGAAGTAAAGACCAGTGCTGGTTATTGGAAAAGTGCTTCTAATTCAAAACCGTAGGTTTCTGTTCAAATGCACCAGCTGGTTCTATACAAAATAGCTTTTCTCTGTCGGACACCTAATACAACCCGACAACCCGACAGGAAGGAGTAAAAAAGCTGTTGGGTACCACCTGACAAGGGACACGACGCCCAACCCGACACAACCCGACAACTTTGGTTTTTACCATTAATCATCAAAGTCCGGCAATTTCTACACCATTTTGGTGTAGAAATTGCACTAAAAATGAGATAATAGTGTACTATATTGGTGGTGAGCCTACTGAACCTAGACTCACCACTAACCAAAACACTGGAGAAGTACCTTGTATGTCACAACGCACGCAGATATCTAAAGGGACAAGTGTACCTAGAGGAGCACAGACATCTAAAGAGACAAGTGTACCTAGAGGAGCACAGACATCTAAAGGGACAAGTGTACCTAGAGGAGCACAGACATCTAAAGGGACAAATACATGTGGAAAAGCACAGATATCTAAAGGGACGACGTTAACTAGCAGGTAAGAGTCTTCAGACTATAGTCCTGATCGCCGTATAGACCCATTTCGCACTATTTTCGCATTTCATACTATTTTCGAACTTCGCACTATTTTGTGATTCTTGAGGATTAGCTGCAATGACAATCAACCCGTCTTTAGAAGGGGCTGCTCGTGCTCCAACACATAAGCGTATGTCAGTCAGTTTGCCTGGTGACGTTGCTCAGTTGTTGGAGTCTCTTGCCGAAACCCAAGGTATCTCGCAGAATGAGGCGCTTCGTAAGGCGATTGCCACAGAAGCATATCTTTTGCAAGAGAGACTTCAAGGGTCTAAAGTTTTACTTCAGAAGCCTGACAAGGAAATTCGTGAAGTAATTTTTAGGTAGGCAAAAGGTGAGCAGCTTCTTGAAACTCTCCCAAGCAAGAGGCTGTCTAATGTCTGACTTTTTTGAAGATAACTCAACTAGTAATGAGGCTTCCCAACCTACAGTTATAGCTACGCACTCGCCAACCCCCCCACTAGAAATAGGAGAACACCTTCAGCTTTCTGACTATGTTCAAGATGTACCTCTGAGTCCTAGAACTACCCAAGATATTAAAGACCATTTAGAACAACAACGAGAGGTAACACGAACAAATTTATCAATGTGGCTACTGAGGCTCTTTAGTTGTTCTCTTTTGGCTACTTTCATAATGATGGCATTGGTTATCTTCAACCCTAAAGCTAACCAGTCTGCCTTAAAAGACTTACTTTTGTTAGTTATTCCCCCTCAAACAACCCTATTGGGGGCTGCCTTTGGTTACTACTTTGGAGCCAAAGACAAATAAAATTCAGATAAATTTACATAGAAAGGACTCAGGTTTAGTGCCTGAGTCCTTTCTATATAGAACCTTGATTAGCATGGCAGTAAAGTTAAACAAGGGCCGAGACGGTTGCACCAGTTACACTAATCTACAAAAAAAGAGTTACAACTAACTCTCACCCCCCCGTCTTGGTCGAACCTGTGGTAATGATAGTACCCATTTGATTAGCCTATTCTAGGAGAGTGTTAGGGGAGATGCGGGCGATCTCTGCTACTAATACCGATGAAAATCGCATTTAGCCTGCTAACGATTTCTCGTCCTTTGAAGCGATTTACAAGTCAGTATCTTCGCTGATTCTGTTGACAAGTAAACGAGCGAAAGTGAAATCTTCCCTCTTTGTTCATCAGTAGACAGAGTATCAAATTTTATGATCTTGGGTAAGACTGAATTTCAAGATCCGCAGGGTTTTCTCTAATAAATTCGCTAATACAAGCGGTATATTCGCTACTTTCACCCTAGATACTGATCTTTTGTAAAGAACAGAAGAAATGTCCTGAAACTGCCGAGGCAGGTCTGTAAAGCCTTCAGAGACCCCCTAAGCATCTCTGTTTTTTATAGAGTAAGACTGCCTATACCTAAATAAAAGTTTATCACCCTAACTTCATAGTTTGTATCTCTTTATACAAAATCTGCATGCTTTTATGAGAGCCAATTTAATTTTCTTTTTTGCCGATATTTATCGTCAACTTTGGGCAATCTAAGCACTAGGAGAAAAAATCGGTATAAAAACTACAAGGAATACAGTGTCATGCGACTAATTTTTTTGGGTCCGCCTGGAGCAGGCAAAGGAACGCAAGCAGCTATTTTGGCAGGTTTCTTAGAAGTTCCTCACCTTTCCACAGGAGATATATTGCGCCAAAACGTCAAACAAAAAACATCTCTTGGAGTAAAGGCAAAATCGTATATGGATAAAGGTGAGCTAGTACCTGACAGCTTAGTTCTTGAAATGGTTGAGGAAAAGCTGGCTGAAAAAGAGGCTAAGGAAGGATGGATTTTAGATGGATTTCCTCGTAACCTTTATCAGGCAGGTGCTTTGGATGGTTTGCTACTAGGAATGAAACAGCCTGAGTATGACTTAGTAATTAGTTTGGATCAAGTTCCAGAGGCTGTTTTAGTAGATAGGTTAGCTAACCGAGCGAGAGAACAAGGACGTTCAGATGATACTCCTGAAGTTCTACGAAATCGTTTAAGAGTTTATCATGCAGAAACAGAACCGCTTATTCAGTTTTATACTAATTGTCTGCGTTTAACTCCAGTAAATGCTTTTCAACCGCTAGAGGCAGTTACAGAAAATTTGAAGAAATTGATACATGAATTGAAATAGTTTCAACTATCTTTGAAGTGCGCAAAAAAAACTAAGTTTGAGGAAAGATATATGCAAAGCATGCAAGCGGTAGTACCACTTGATATTGAGGGAGTTACTGTTCTGGTTGAAGCGACTTGCTCCACTTCAGAACATCAATCAACGGGAGATGAGATTGAATCTAAAGTATCAGGAAAAATATTGTCTTTTGAGAAAGTAACTCAAGCTATCTCAGCAATATCTTCAGCAATTTCAAGAGATTTAGTAAAAAGTCTTTCTGAAGAAAAACCAACAAAATCAACAGTTGAATTTGGTGTTGAACTTCAATATCAATCAGGACAAATACTTGCTGTTCTAGGGCAGGGGTCAGGCAAAGTAAATTTCAAGATTACTCTGGAATGGGATAAGTAATTATTAGTGAGAAAAGATGCAGAGTAACGAATCTGGTTTTCAACAGTGTATTCAGGATAGTACATTAGAACTTAGAAGCAAAAATGATTACGGAACAGGTTTTTTTGTTGCTCCTGGTTTAATTCTGACATGCAATCATGTTCTTGGAGATACAAATGAGTCTAAAAGTGAAATCAAAGCTGTTTGGAAGGGTAAGGAATTTGCTCCTAGACTTATAGGTTCTTTAGACGATTTGGATATAGCACTACTAAGTATTGATCTCGAAGATCATCCTTGTACTTTTCTTGACCACGATGAGGTTGCAGTTGGACAGTCCTTATATGCTTATGGTTACCCAGAAAACAATAAAACTGGAGATTGCGTAGCTCCAGTAGCTGAAGGATTATCAGAATTAGGTCGATTTCTTACTTTAAAAGATGCAAATATTCGGCGTGGTTTTAGCGGTTCTCCTTTGATTAACACGAAAACTAAGGCCGTATGTGGAATGATTGCGATTAGAAGGGAGAGAACAATTTCAGTTCCTGGTATTCAAGTTTTAGAGCCTATTGGAGGGCGTGCAGTACCAGCAGGGGCTATTGTGTCAAATTGGTCTGAACTAGTTGGAAAATCTTTGGCAGTTCAAAATATCTTAGAACTTAAAGCTATAAGTCAATTAGGTGTTTTTATTCAATATGTAAAAAAAAGAAATGAAAATTTGGTTACTATAAATCCCTGGGCTGACTATAATTCAAATCTCTTACCAGTCAAGTCTGATTTAAAGAATACTATCTTAGAATGGGCTAGAAAACTGCATTTTAGTTTCCTAAGCCTCGAAATAAAAAGAATTGAAACTTTCCTTCAAAAAGTTTCAATTTTTCCATTAGAAGAAAAAGAACTGCATAAATATTTTTGTGTTGAAAAGAGTGATTTAAGATTTGAAATTCTCAAGCAGTTTTCAGGCCAGAGCTATAAAAGCAAAGCACCATTCGAGCATTGTGCTTACTTTTTTCTTTTCTTAAGTACAAATAATTGTGAATTTCTTGATATGGTGAATTCTGAACTGACAAGACAAAGATTTACTGAGTTTGTAAACGAATATATTATAGAGAAAATGGCCCATATTTATGTGTAACGGCTTACCGATAAATATGAGGAATCTTATCGAGAAACTTCGAGGATTGATTGCTAAAGACTTAGGGAATTCAAATGAATTAGAATTTGATTCATTTGTTTCAGTAAGTTATTCTTCCTCAGACAAATTTGCTTTTCAATATTTATACCTAGCGCTTGAAACACTAGGAGTTACACCAAGAGTTTTTGAAAGAAATGAGTCGTCTAGTAAGGCGAATATTTCTAACTCTATAAAATTTCATTTTTTAATAATTCCTAATGAATATTATGAACTTTTCAATCCTATTAACTATTTATTTGAGAAAGAAGTTAAGTGGATATTAGAAAACAATCAAGAGTGCTGCATAGTATTTATTCGTGCTTCAAATGAAATAAGTAACTCTAGAATAGATGAACTTATAGATTCGACTAGGCGAATTAGTTTATCAGATGTTGAAGTGCTTACGTTGTCTACTCATGACAGTTTTTTCAATTTTACGCAGAAAGTAGCAGGTCTTTTTATGGATGTTACCGCATTTGACCCAATTTCTAAAATTATGACTCCCATTGAGCAGTTGGGTTGTATTAAGAAGAACGCTTTTTTCTCTGAGCTGTATTACAAGATGGGGACAATGGGTGTTCGCCACTTTCCTGTAATTGATTCTAAAACCGGTGAATGCTCAAGGATCATCAGCAGGCGGGATTTAGTTAAATTGGTTCCTCCAGGCAATATTTTGATTCCACAAGAAGTTCAGGATGAAACTGGTATTACTATCAGTCCCATGAAACTTCTTAGTCTAGTTGATAATTTGAGCGATAAGCGAATAGAAGATCTTTTTTTAGACCAAGATTTGATCAGCATTAAACCTAGTGATCCTATTGCAAAGGCTGTTGATTTACTTTCAACTAGACATGACCTCGGTGGAAAAAGAATTTACATTAGTGGGCTTCCCGTAATGGAAGGGAAGAAGTTATTAGGATTCCTTTCTTATACAGATCTTCTAAAAAGATTTATCAAGAATCAGGAAGACTACTTGCAAACTACTATCGAAGAGATTGCAAAGCTGGATTCTCCAAATGAACCCTTATATAGATTGCATGAATCACATTATCTTCGGGATGCTTTAATGCGCATGGAGAATTTTGGAGTGCGCTCCCTGCCGGTTGTAGACAAGGACAAAAGTGATAAGTTGATTGGTTTTGTTGAAGATATTCAGGTTATAGCCTATAACCATCCAGCATTTGCTGATGAACTGGGAAGTTTGGGAGTTCAACACTTTATGACTCCTGTTGATCGCCTGCACACTCCGATGCCTGGACAAACCCTGAAGAACTGTATTGATAAGTTCTCAGGTTCTGTTAGTGGCAGTTATGCTCCGTCAACTCTAATCATTTGTAACACGACAGATGGTGATGATAAAAGATTGCGAGGAGTTCTCAGTTATGTTGATGTATTACGAGAGTGGAAAAAAATAAGTTCCAGTAAAGAAGAAAAACTAGTGGCAGAACAAAATTAATATTTGTGGAATAGTTTCTCTGGGGCGCATCTAGTGGTTGGGGGAGTACTAAATGGATTCGCGAAAATGGAAGAGAGCACAAAAAAGGACAAACCTGGCTGGTTTGCCCTCTAACTACAAAAACTACTTCCATGTTAACGCTCAACTCATCTCATCCTTCTCAAGCTCTGGTGTGGCAATGCTGGGACGAAAAGCTCCAAACCAGTACCACTCTTACCAGCCTCGTCATGACAGCTTGGCAGATCGGACGATACGTCGCTCAGGTGCTAGTTGAACAACAATTGCATCAGAGAGCTCAGCAAGAAAAGACCTGGGGTTTTTGTGCTCAGTGCGCTCATCCCCTGCAAAGCAAAGGTTGGGTGGGACGTCGGATGCTCACCCTCGTTGGATGGGTGGAATGGAAACGGCGAGTTGGACGATGTCCGCATCATTGTCCTGGTAGTCAGCGGGCTCCTTTTGACCAAGAGTTGGGCATCGAGCCTTATCAGCAAACCTCGATAGAATTGATGCGTTTGGGGTGTCTCTTAGCGGTCCTTCTACCCTTCGAGTTGGCGCAGGGCTACTAGCTCAACTCAGTGGTGTTCGCCTCAGTGATGCCATGCTGTGCCAGTGGGTGCAAACCTTTGGCAAGCGAGCCATTCAGCATCTAGAAGCAGAAGTGCAATCGTTAGCGCAGGGACATCCACCTCAAGCTGAGTCGCTTGATGAAGCTCTGGCTGCCTTGCCTTTGGTAATTGCCGCGGATGGCGTGACGGTGCCACTGCGTCCCACTCCTAGGAGCGCCAAGGGCAAGATTGTGTGGAGAGAAGTGAAAGTGGGCTTGCTGACTCGCTTCAGTACGAGAACCAATCGAGTGGGAAAAACCAGAACCGAGTTGAGGCAGTATCGCCTCGTTGCTGTACTCGGTACGATAGATGCCCTGCAAGTGCGTCTGCAACTTGAAGCAGGGCGACAAAGCCTTGAGAGCACTTCCCAAGTCGTGTGGATCAGTGACGGAGCACGGGGATTCTGACGGTTGTACGAGCAGAGCTTCGCACCTGTTGCAGTGGGCATCTTGGATTTCTACCATGCCTCAGGACATCTCTGGCGAGCCGCTCAAGCCTATGGCAACACGGTGCCTCATCGCACTGCACAAGCGTGATTTGAGCGGCTACGACATCAACTGCGTCATGGTTATGTGCATCGCATTGTAAAAGAACTCAGTTGCTTGTTGCGTTATCCTTCTACTCCTGAATCTGCCAAAACCACGTTGCAACAAGTGCATGATTATCTCACCACTCATCAGGAGCATCTGCGCTATCGGGAGTTCAAAAAGCAGGGTTGGCCGCTTGGCTCCGGGATGGTTGAGAGTGCTTGTAAGTGGCTGATTGCTCAGCGCTTCAAAGGCGTTGGGATGCGATGGAGTGAGCAGGGATTAAATCATTTGCCGCATCTGCGTCTAGCTTGGGTCAATCAGCGCTTCGATTCCTTGTTCTCCCAGGAGTCATTGACCTTATCCTCCAACTCCCCCAACCACTAGATGCGCCCCTCGTCAACCCATGCTAGGGCAAAGGAACCAATGACCAGTACCAAAATTACGAATGGGAGAATATCAGGTTTCTGAGGGTGGCGCGATAATCATCTTTCCCCCGAATCTTGATACCCTTGTGCTGCTAGTCTTAAAGAATATACTGCTGTTTTTCTTTATATTACGAGTAGCTAGCGAGGAGCAAATTTTAAATATGGCTTTTGAGCAAATCGAAGCATTTTTAAGGAAAATGCAGTCTGAACCTAAACTTAAAAACGAGGTGGTCGCAGCATCAACCGCAGATGATATTGCGCGAATAGCACTAAAGCTTGGTTTTGAATTTTCAGGGGATGAATTATTGAGAATGTCAGGTAGGAAAGTTGGCAGCGTTACTGTTAGAAAAACTGATCTTCCTGGAGAGTACAACTAGGGGTCACGCGAGAATTTGTAAAAATCGTACGCTAAGGAATCTCATCCCCAATCAAAGCACCATGATGATTGGTATTACCCTTTCAACATCAGGGAAATAGTACGCTGGGGTTGTAGTTTTAGTTCTTGAAAACGGTTGTAACTGGGAAGACTTGCCTTCATACTTGCCTCCCTACTCAACTGGCTACTGGCACGTGCATTCAGTGGCGAAGTGCCTGCGGTGGCTCGATGGGTGATAGAACGATCCAATGCTTGGATGGAGCGTTGTAAAAGTCTAGTAAAGAGCTTTGAGCGAACTCT
>NZ_JACJPK010000011.1:0-6287 GCF_014696035.1 Trichocoleus sp. FACHB-262
GTAGTTCTGCTGCTGTTGACGGCGACCGTTTTTGACGACGTGAGTGGATTGACAGTCTGGACATTGCATCAGGAGACCCTCAACGCTGCATCATACTACTATTGTGCAACGCCCAGTCTTGAGTAGTCCCAGCGTCACAAGCTTTGCTGAACTCAGTTGTAGCCCTTTGTTTCGACAGCAGTGGTCAAGCTTGTATGAAGCTCTGCAAGATAGCCGTCCCCAACGGCGCAAGCTGATGCGACTGTACATTGAGCAGATGCGTCAAGGTGAGCGTCCTGTGCTAGCAGGTGATCACACCATCTGGGCACGTCCCTATGCAACTACCTTGCAGGAGCGTACTTACGAACATCAAGTTGCGATGCTCGGCAACCGACCCGTAGGAGTGGGGCAAGGCTGGAGTACCCTTGCGTGGATTCCCGAATCTGGCACCAGTTGGGCATTGCCCTTACGACATGAGCGCATCACCAGTTTCGAGAGTTCGATTAGCAAAGCGGCATGGCAACTGCAACAGGTGTGCCAAGTCCTGTCCATTCGCGCGATCTCCTTGTGGGATAGTGAGTATGGTTGTGCACGCTTTGTCTTGGCAACCGCAGACATCACCTGTGATAAGCTGATGCGCTTGCGCTCCAATCGCTGTTTTTGGACAACTCCGCCCACTTATAGCGGCAGAGGCAGACCGAGAGTGCATGGCGATAAGTTCAAGCTCAGTGACCCGGCTACCTGGCATTGCCCCGACCAGCAGAGTGAGGTGGATGACCCTAAGCAGGGACGATTACGCTTGAGATGCTGGCAGGGAATGCACTTTCGGAGACTGTACAGTTTTTTGTGTAAGCGGTCAAAATAACATCCAATGATAGGAGACCGCCCATGAAAGAATCGAATCCTTCTGCCGCCAAAGTCGACCAGTTGCTCGATGAACTGCTGCAAGATTACTCCGGACCCGAAGCCGTTCTTGGAGAACAAGGGTTGCTGAAGCAACTCACCAAGCGTTTGGTGGAAAAGGCGCTACAGGCAGAGTTAAGCCATCATCTTCAACAACACAACCACCCCTTGACTCCCGGAGCAGAGCTACCTAGGGAACGCCGTAATTCCCGCAACGGCTTCTCCAAGAAAACGGTGCAAGCCGAACTCGGAGAACTCGAACTTCAGGTACCTCGGGATCGCTTCAGTCAGTTCGAACCCGTTCTGGTCAAAAAAAGACCTCCTGCATGAATCAAGAGGGATGTGCCAGTTCATAGTTGAGCAAGCCAGCAATCAAGTTCAAGCGTAAGTCAAACCGCTTTCTCCGGTTGCGATACCGCCCTGAAAAGATGCGGAAGATCTTGAAGCGACGAATCACATGCTCCACTCTGACCCGCAGTCGAGCTAAGGCCCGATTATGCTGCTTTTCCTCCTTTGGTAAAGGCTGCTGGCGTCGCTTTTTGGTGGGCGTACACGCTCCAGGGTGAAGTTTGGCAAATCCTTGATAGCCGCGGTCAGCTAAACACAACTGGGACGAGACAAACGGCAAGCGACTGCGCTTGAGCACCTTGAAGTCATGGGTTCTGCCCGTGTCCACAGCAGTACAAATGATTTGCTGAGTTTCTAAGTCCACCACCAACTGTGCTTTTAGCGTGTGGCAGCGTTGCTTGCCACTGTAGTAGCGTTTTTGTTTTTTTGGGGCGTTCAATCTCTATCTCACCGACATCAACCATCATCACCTTCCACTCCCAACCGGGTTGATACAACTGACGTTGACTCGGCAGGCGAAACTTGCCACTCTTAACCAGCAGGTCTTCCACTTTTTTTACAATTCGGCCGACCGTAGTTTCGTGCAGTCCCCAACTCACCCCGATGTGGAATTGGCTACGATACTCTCGCCAGTAAGCCAAAGCGACTAATAGCTGGTCTTCAACGCTCAGCTTTGTTTGGCCCCCTCGCCGTCCTCGGCGATCTAGAGGGGGGCGTAGCACTTCAACCATCTCCCGAAAAGTACTACGACTCACGCCACATAAGCGCTTGAACTCCGGATTCGATAGATGCTCTAGCTCCTGGTATTGCATAGCTGCTGCTGGAATGCGTGCCCACCCAAAATTTAGCCCGCTTTTCCTCTCTGCGGTCACTAACTGTCACATGTTTTCCGATTCATGCAGGAGGTCTAAAGGACAACGACGCATCAGTGGGTTGGATGACAAAATCCTCGCTCTCTATGCAAGGGGATTGAGCACCAGGGATATCCAAGCGCAGTTGGAAGAGCTCTATGGGGTGGAAATTTCTGCCACCTTGATTAGCCAGGTCACCGATGCCGTGGCTGAAGAGGTGCGGCAATGGCAAGGCCGACCCTTGGACAAGGTCTATCCGATTGTCTGGTTAGATGCGCTCTGTGTCAAAGTCCGCTCCGAAGGGCGAGTTAGGTCCCAGGCGGTCTACCTGGTCTTGGGGGTCAACCTCGAAGGGCACAAGGAACTGCTGGGGATGTGGATGTCTCCGGCAGAAGGCGCTAAGTTCTGGCTCTCGGTGCTGACGGAATTGAAAAACCGAGGGGTGGAAGATGTCTTTATCGCTTGGGTCGATGGTCTGGTGGGATTTCCAGAAGCCATCAAGACCGTTTATCCTCGTGCTCGGGTCCAGTTGTGCATCGTTCACTTGATGCGTAAATCGCTCAAGTATGTGCCCTGGAAGTTGCAGCGCGAAGCCGTAGCCGACCTCAAACCCATCTACCAGGCAGCCACGGTTGCGGAAGCGGAGGCAGCCCTCGAAACCTTTGCCCAGAAGTGGGACGAGCATTATCCTTCCATCAGTCAACTGTGGTTGCGGCACTGGGAGCACATCATTCCGTTGTTTGACTATCCGGCAGACATCCGACGAGTGATCTACACCACCAATGCCATTGAGTCACTCAATCGTTCTTTGCGTAAGGTGCTCAAGACCAAGGGGCACTTCCCCAGTGATGAGTCTGTCTTCAAATTGCTCTACCTGGCCCTGAGCAATATTGCCAAGCGATGGACGATGCCGATCCCCAACTGGAAGCAAGCGCTCTCACGCTTTGCTATCGAGTTTTCCGATCGTCTATCCCACTGATTCCGAATCTGGCTTACACAAAATTCTTGACACACTCAAGTTCCCATTCATCTGAACATAAACACTGCTAAAAAAATAAATTGTACCCCTAGATTGCCAACGTAAATGTTGGAATTGCCGTTGAAGTTATCAGGACAAAAATGTTAATTGGCTTCACGGTAGGCGAGTCTTTTATTGATTTAGGTATCACTTAAAAGACTTCCTGCATGAATCATGAAGGGTGTGCCAGTTCGTAGTTAAGCAAGCCAGCAATCAGGTTTAAGCGTAAGCCAAACCGTTTGTTTTCTACGGTGCCTCTCCACGATCGCCAACTGTCACACGCTTTCCTATTCATGCAGGATATCTACTCATTCTGAACCGACCAACGCCTTCCAAAGCAAGGCCCGATCGCTCCAGGCAGAGCGCATTAAATTCCAGCGAACTTCAGGGGTGGTGTGACCAAACAAGTTCATCATCGTTTGCAACATTTCGGGGGTAGAGAGGGTATTTGTCAGAAAAGCAGTCCACTGCGATCGCGGCAACTGAAGGAAGGAGGCAAAGAAGGCCTGTAGCAGTTGTTCATCAAATCGCATCAAATTCTCTAAACCAAACAGGTAGAGGGCGCGTTTCCGCCTCTCATCGCTTGACCACAGCGTTTGCCATACAGATGCAGCAATTCTGGCAGGGGGATCGTTCTGATGTTCAACTGCATGAGCGATCGTCTTCGCGACCCTAGGTGCACGTCGTAGCAAAGCGCCCACCATGTAACCTGAGGCGGGATGCACCAGACTCGCCGCTCCACCAAACCCCATCACTGCCTGGTCGAGCGACGGTAACGGCAGATTCATGGGAAACAAACAGTACTCCACGTGCTGCACCGCTTTCACCTGCACCCCTCGAAAGGCAAGACGCTGCTCTAACCGCTGCTGCAACACCTCAAACGTCACAGCAGGACTGCTCGCCAATGACGTCTCTTCGACAAAAAAGACATCATTGCCTAAATCCATCGCGTAGAGGAAGGTGGGAGGCGCTTGGCGTTCCGCAAGTGACAGGTGCTCTGAGCGGTAGTCCATCAAGACAAACTGCTGGGATTCGATCGGGGGTGAGGAGAATCTGCCCACGATGCCGTAGGCTGCTTGGTAAGCAATGCGATCGCTTTGGAATCTTTGTAACAGCGCCGGTTTGTGACCACTGGCATCGATCACAAGTCTGGCGGATAAAGTCGTTCCTTCGGTGGTTGTGACACAAGAGCGATTAGCTAGATGCTCCACAGCAGCAGCCGTGCCCTGATGCCACGTCATTTTGCCGCGATCGCAGCGTTCCAAAAAGTAGTTTTGCAGTTTGACGTTATCGAATAAGCCATATTCGCGTTGCAGCGCGATTTCTTGTTGAGCCGCATAAGCCACACTATTTTGCCAACGGTGTCTCAACAGATGCGTCAGGTTCATCGGCTCTAACTCATCACACCAAATCCCATAGGTGTTTGACCACTCAACCGGAGGCGGAACAGGTGCTAAACCGGCAACGTTCAACCCTTCATCACAAAGAGCAGCGGCGATCGCCAATCCTGCGGGTCCAGAGCCAATGACCAAAGCATCAAACACCACAATCTAACCTCCACTTTCCAGAACAGAGCCACTCCAATCGGATTCCAGCTGGCTGATGCTAGTTTCTCTTGCCATGCTGCTCAACAACTTTTCCCGGACTAATAAATGAAATTCCCTGCCCTCCAGAGGTGTTGATCATGACTGCTTCAATCACAGGTTCTGACACCGTTTTTTCTGCAACCCATTCCACCACAAAGTTTGCCCCTGACCCACCACCAGTATCATCTGCTGCCACAAAGAAGCTAGTGGAAGCCAGGGGCTTTAAGGCGACTGGACGCTCAATCTCTTGCCGTATGAGTTGGCCCTCCGTATCGTAGTACCTCACAGCGGTAATGATGATGGGATCGCTCGAGTCTGTATTGCGAACGCTAAGCGTCGCTGATAAATTCATCACCCGATCTTGGCTATTGTGATGATAGATATGCGAATAGATGGGAACATAAACGATTTGCCCCATGACGATATCGTCTTGATTGAGGGAAACGGTTTGAAGCTGAATTTCACGGTTTTGAACCGACGACGGATTTGACAAGTGGGTTTGAGGCGAGCAGGAAGCAATCGCGATCGCCCCAATCACCCCAGCAAAAGACAGATGATGTTTCAGCCTCATCAACATTCACCCTCTGATACTGATGCAACATTGGTTCTTCAAGCATAGTTGGAACCCCTGCAGGCTCAAATAGTAGTCACTCCATTTCCACTTAGCGCTTGGCACTGCTGGCTCGTTTCAGACTTGCTAACATTCAACACTATTTCTCTCACTTTCATTGAGGGTTAACCTTGGATCAAGGGAGTCAAATGGACTCGGCACCGCGTTGGTGCGGGTGCGGTCTCCACCGGTGCGGTTGAGGGCAGTATCCTTAGAAGGCAGTTGCCATCAGCGTTTTAGCGCTTGCACCAATTCCGGTGCGCTGAGTGCGGTCGTACGTCGCGTGCAAGGTCAGCTTGGGACTGCACCGCCTCAGGAGATAAGCTGTGATTCGTCAGCCAATTCCTCAGAATCAAGGTCAAGACAATATCAAGATATTGCTGAAGGTTGGTATCCGATCGCCTCCCAGTACAAGGTGTGCTCCTGAGTTTGTCATAGACTAAGTGATCCGAAGTTGTGAGACAAGTTCAGTTTGATAATTGGTTGAGGTTATCCTAGTCGTGCTTTGTTATCAAGTGAGATTCACCTGGACTGAAGCAGACGAGGTTTTACTGTAAGCCAGAGCAGAATTTGAGGAGGAAGTGCTGCTCCAGTACCTTCTTCCTACCCATCCATAGGGCGATACGTGCTCCGCACAGGCAAGCCGACGCGCCAGCAGTTTCCAATAATAAAGATACGGTTGATGGCTAAATGATCTCGTGGAATTTCTTGAAGTCATCCGGGTCTTCACCCCACGGTTTTCCGGGTAAAGGGCGATCGTGCTTTTTGAGAATTCGCCTCAGTTTCCACTTCGCTGCCCGATACTTATTGCTCGTTCCTGATTTGCCCACATTCCACACAATTTCGATGACTTTGGTTTGGGATTTGTAGACATCGAAATTCTTCAGAACCGCTTCAGTGAGCTGAGGGTTAATCTCAGGGTCGAGGGGGTCAAAGGGGTCTGGCACCGCGTTGGTGCCGGTGCGCTCTTCATTGGTGCGGTGGGAGTCACT
>NZ_JACJPK010000110.1:0-29243 GCF_014696035.1 Trichocoleus sp. FACHB-262
AATCTTTTGCCGTGGTGAAGTATCTATTTGAGCTGGTCACGCATCAGCAGTGGTTTACGTTTGAGAAGGCCTTCATGTATGGTTAGCCCCACATCCTATTTAGGATTGCTATATTTGCTTAGTTAAGTTGTTAAGTAACTAAGTTTTTAGCGAGAAGGCTAGCCAGCTTGTCAAAAGCCTGGCAGGCTGGCTAGTTAAGTGTTTGCAATTAAATTCAATGATAATCACAATCGTTGCCTATAAAGGTGGGGTTGGCAAAACCACTACAGCCATCCACTTGGCCTCCTACTTGCAGAAAAAAGCTCCTACCTTACTTATTGATGGAGATGCCAATCGTTCTGCCCTCGGTTGGGCACAGCGGGGAAGCTTGCCTTTCAAAGTGGTAGATGAGCGGCAAGGCCCAAAGTTTGCTCGGCAGTTTGAGCACATCGTCATCAACACCGCCGCCCGACCAGGGGCAGATGACCTGAAGGCGATCGCTGAAGGGTGCGACTTGATGATCATCCCTTCCTCCCCCGATGCCTTAGC
This sequence comes from Trichocoleus sp. FACHB-262, assembly GCF_014696035.1. NCBI lineage: Bacteria > Bacillati > Cyanobacteriota > Cyanophyceae > Leptolyngbyales > Trichocoleusaceae > Trichocoleus > Trichocoleus sp. FACHB-262. The sequence goes on from NZ_JACJPK010000110.1 coordinate 529, forward strand.
AATGGAAGCCTTAGCGCAAACTGTTGAAGCCATGCGAGAGCTTGGGGCGGATCAGTACAGAATCCTAATTACCCTGACCTCCCCTAAGCCAAACAAAGACGCGGAATTAGCACGAGCCACTTTAACTGAGGCGGGGTTACCAGTCTTTGAGTCTGAAATTAGACGGCTGCTGGCATTTCAGCGGGCTGCTTTGGTTGGGGTGCCCGTTTACGAGGTTAAGGATTCAATGGCAAAAATCGCTTGGCGCTGCTACGAAGCCGTTGGGCATGAGGTGTTGGCATGAGTGGCAAGGACGAAAGAGCAGGCAAGCTTAAGGGCATTTTTGATGCTGTTAAGACGAGGGTGCCAGAACCAGACATTGATGTAGAGTCGCAACCGGAACCGGAGGATGAGCAGCCAAGCGCGATCGCACCTAAAGCAGAAGCTGAGCCAAAAGCAGAAGTTGATTCACCCAAAAGGGTGAGAGCCAAGGGGAAGCGAAGCAGCAGTGATTACAAACAGGTATCGGCCTATATCCCGGCATCTATGCATCTGCAAGCAAAGCAGAAGCTACTCCGTGAGGCGATCGCGACTAGCGATGCCAAGCCTAAAGAGTTCAGTGATTTAGTTTGTGAGTTACTAGCTGAGTGGTTAGCCAGGTGATTAACTGCATACGCAGTTGTTTAGTTAGCCAAGTTACTGGATAGGTGGTGCTGCACCTATCCAGTATTCGATGTTCAACTATTACCTGAATGAAGTGGCGATGAAGGCAAAGTTAAATGCAAGCTTGAGTTCTTGAGATCTGGTAGCTTGGGGCTACTTTACAGAGAGTTGCAATGGCGAAGCTATCAAATCAAGGCTTGCGTGGTTTCATTTCTGTCCGCCTACTTATTACTTGTGCAATTGCTGCTCCTCTTTGCTTCATTGCTTATATTTTTCTCCTTCTATTCGCTGTTCCACCTCTATTGAATTCGGGTAGTACTATCCCGACTTATGCTGGGTTTTACATTCAATACTTAGGTCGTGTCGGCAAAGTTTCCAATCTCCGTTGTTTCACCAATGGGTTCAGCGGAGACAGCTATGGGTACTACTGCCGATTTAAGATGAACTCATCCTTCGCCAGGAACCTGCGCCTAGAGTCTGGCAAGCTAGTTAGAGAAAATGAGTGCGATCCATCGTTAATAGATATAGACTCACCTCCAGATATAGACTCGTATCCCGAAAGGAGTTGGTGGAAGCCATCAGAACTTGAGGAGGGAGGACAAGTACAGTGCTACGCAAAACAATTTCCAACGCTGGACGTGATTGAAGTGGTGTATTCTCCAATAAGCCAAATCGCCTACATCAGGCATTCTGATTATTAAGCGTTCCAGCCTTGCAAACACTGGAAAAAGAAAAGCACACCTCCCAATCAATTTGTTGCTCTTACAATAGGGTCAAAGGCTGACTGAGTTAATTGACTGCTGCGTACAGCTGCATCCCCGTGGGGGCTATAGCCTCAGGACAGTTTCATTGAGGGCATTTGCTTAACTATCCCCCCTAGGTGGATAGCTCTAGATAAAGCATGAGGGAATAAAACTTCAGAGACCTAATGCGATCGCTTTAGGGATTGCTGCTGGCAAAGCCAGGCCTAAAGAGTTTAGTGATTTAGTTTGCGAGTTACCAGCTGAATGACTGATTCAGTAAATAACTGCGTACGCAGCTATGTGATTAGTCAAACATTTGATTAGCTAGATTGGCGAGTATTCAAAAAGCCTTATGCTTTTCTGGAGGCTTGGCTAATGCCTGTCGGCATTGAGGGACGTTGTACTGCCAACGCTGAATCACTGCTCTAGGCTTGGCAATACTGCGATAGTGAATGCCATGTTCGAACTCAGGGCTCTCTCGCCAATAGTCCAATACTTTAGCTGTCACGCCTAACTCACGGGCAGCCAGATCAGGGGTCATCCACCGTTCTGAGTACTTCTCTTCTAACTGCTTAGTTAGCAGTGCCAACGCCTGACTAAGTTGATTTGCTGCTGCGGTCAATGCCGCGATCGCCTCCCTATCCAATTCATCAAGTGAAACAGTTGGTGGCTTGTGCTCATCCTTAGTCATCATGCAGGCTTCCTGCTTGAATTGCTTAAGGTCTCTAGTCGTCGTAACAATAGCACTCACTTCAACCCGCCCTACGCCTGTCGGGTGGCTCTAGCAATCGGGCTTGGCATCTGGCGATGTGGAACCAGGGACGGCATCGGACCTTCAGACGTTTAGAGACTTAGAGTATAAAGCTACCAACTCTTTAAGCTATTTGATGCTCAACTATTACCTAAATGAAGTGGCGATAAAGGCAAAGTTAAATGCAAGTTTGAGTTCTTGAGATCTGGTAGCTTAGTGCTACTTCACAGAGAGTTGCAATGACACAACGATCAAGACGTTTATTTTTTACTGCTCCTCAACTACTCATTGGTTGTGCCATCGTTGCTCCCTGTTGTTTGATTGCCTTATGTCTTGTTTATTACTTCGCTGTCCCCCGTCTGCTAAATACCCATAGTGTTGTTCCAACTTATGCCGGATTCTACCTTCAATATCCCAATCTGGTTGGGAAAATATCTAACCTCCAGTGTGTAACTAATAGTCGAGACAGGACAGATGAGAGTTATTCTCATCATTGCCGCTTCAATGTGAACTCATCAAATATCGAGCAGTTTATTAGGGAGAGCCAATTGCTCCCTCAGGATGGAGAGTGTTACAGCATGGATGGACCGCACGTAGGAAGTTATCCTCCAGCAGCGTGGGAACCGTCAGACGTTCAGGAGGGAGGAGAATGTTACATCAACGACCAATATCGAGGAGTTCCAGGAGCTTACGTTGATCAAGTGTTGCTGTTGTATTCTCCAACAAATCAACTCGCTTACATGCAGGCGAATGATTAATTAAGCCCCTGAAGTAGTTTTGAACAAAAGGGTTAATCCTATCAGGAGTTGGAATGCCACAACTACCAAAGCGTTTATTTTATATCGCTCCCCGATTACTAATTAATTCTGTCGTTGCTATTTCTCTTTTGATTGTGGGTTACGAATGTTTCAGCTTGTTTGTTGCTCCACCTTTATCAAACTTGAGTGATGCCGTTCAAGCGAATATTGGCTTTTACCTTCACAATCCGAATCTTGTCGGAAAAGTGTCTAATCTCCAATGTGGAGACAATGGAGCACCCCTAACTGATTATTCATACTACTGCCGCTTTAAGACCAACTCATCAAATATTGGGCAGTTCGTTAAGGAAAAGAGACTAGAGTCCGGTACGGCAAACTTTCCGGGTGAGTGTCTTCCACCCTATATAGACTTGCCTTCGTCCTATACAAAGCCTTGGTGGAGACCATCAGACCTTGAGGGTAGAGGCAGAGAACAATGTTACTTCACTAAGATGCTTAACGGTAATACGATTGAACTGGTTTATTTTTCAACCAGCCAACTTGCTTACATGCATGAGAATGATTAATCAAGCGACTGAGTAGTAGTTTTGGACGAAAGAGTTAATTTTGATAAGGAGTTGCAATGGCAAAACTATTCCCTAGACTACTCATCGCTTGTGTAATCGCTGCTCCTTTTTGCTTCATTATTTACATTGTGCTCCTCCTGTTCGCTGTTCCACGTTTGTTAAGTTCAGGTAGCACCATCCAAACTTATGCTGGCTTTTACATTCAGTATCCAAGCCTTATCGGAGAAGTATCCAATCTCCAATGTGTAACTAATGGGAAGTCAGAAATAGATGACTATTCCTACTACTGCCGCTTTAATCTCTACGGGTGAATTCCCCGCCCCTCGGGGCGTAAAATGCCAGGATGAGTGAGTACATTCACAAGAGCCCTAACGTTACTGTTTTGCTATATCACTTGGTGTTTCCCGCAAAGTATCGACGCGCTGTGTTTGACGTACAGTGTGACGAAGTTGGTGACGATGCTCAAGAGCTTAACAGCGCGAGAGGTATTCAAACGGTGCCCAGGGGTGAAAAAGTAGCTGTGGGGAGGGGAGTTTTGGAGCGACGGCTACTTTGCCAGTACGGTAGGCAAGCATGGGGATGAAGGAATGATTGCGAGGTATGTCAAAGAGCAAGGCAAGGAGTATTTGAACTACATCGAGATGAGCAATTAGCCCTCTTTTGATGCTGATACCCCGCTGCTTGCGGCGGGGTAGTTCATTTTGTGAGGAAAGATGTGACAATGCATAGCATCTCCCCCAGCATTGAATCAGCCATAATTCGCCCAATTAGTCACTGTTGATCTCTAAAACTATCTTGCCTCTAGTATGTTGCTCCTCAATGATTTTGTGAGCTTTGGCAATGTCACTGAGGGCTAGTTTTTGTAGCACCTGGGGCTGCAGGACTCCTTGCTCAGCCATCCGAGCGATCGCTTCTAGATCTTGCTGATTAGATTTGACTAACAAGCTTTCGAGACGTGGTTGGCCCAACAATTTGCGAATAAAACCTTGGGCTCCTAGCAGAGGGTTGGGTTCAATCGTGATAAAGACTCCCTCTCGCTTCAGAATTTTGCGAGCTTGAGAGTATAAGTTACCACTCAGTACATGCACCTGAAAAAACACATCGTACTTTTCTTGGGTATCCCCAAACACATCACTTTGATCATAAGCAAGGGTTTTGTCTGCGGCTAAGGCAGCACAGTACGCCTGATTTTTACCGCTACTAACAGCGGTGACAACGGCACCCAAATGTTTGGCGATCTGAATCGCTGCTGTACCCACCCCACCAGAAGCACCGTAGATAAAAATCTTCTGCCCTCGTTGGAGTTTTGCCTGCCGCAGCGCCTGTAGCGCCGTCAAATAGGTACAAGGCATGGCAGCCGCTTCTACATGAGCGATCGCAGCGGGTTTGGTCGCAATCCAATCTTGCTTAACTGCCACAAACTCGGCTGCGGCTCCACCTACTAGGTCTTCGATATAACCAAACACCTCTTCGCCAATCTGGTGGTTTTTGACCTGATCGCCAACGGCTACGATCACGCCTGAAAAATCAAATCCAGTTTTCTGAGGAAACCGTTTACCTGTGAGAAACTTGAGCATTCCAGCTCGAAGGGCAGCATCTTTTGGATTTAAACCTACTGCTTTGACTCGAACCAAAACTTGATTCGCCGCCATAGTAGGCTGAGGGATATCTACTAGTTCCAGAACTTCTGGACCGCCGTATTGGTTAAAGATGACTGCCTGCATATCATTGTTCTCTGTAAGGGTCGAAATGCTCCAGATTCTGACGAGTTGTTTGTTTTGACCAACTGCTTATAAATTAGACAGAACTATTCGGGCAGCTTCAAGAGTGCGATCGATATCTGCTTCAGTGTGAGCTAAGGAAGTGAATCCTGCCTCAAATTGAGACGGAGCCAAATAAATTCCTTGTTCTAGCATGCCACGATGAAAGCGAGCGAACTTGTTGAGGTCAGATCTCTGAGCATCTTCATAATTATGAACGGGGCCTTCATTAAAGAAGAAACCAAACATGCCACTGATCTGTCCTCCGCAAGCAGCATGTCCCGTTGCTTGTGCGACTTGCAACAGCCTTTCTGTCAGCCTCTTAGTAATCTGATCAAGCTGCTCATAGGCTCCAGGCTGCTGCAACAATTCCAATGTTTTGATGCGTGCGGTCATAGCTAAAGGATTGCCAGAGAGCGTCCCTGCTTGATAAACAGGGCCAGCGGGAGCCACCGTTGACATGATCTCTTGCCGCCCACCATAAGCTCCCACGGGCAAACCACCCCCGATGATCTTACCTAAGGTCGTGAGATCAGGAGTGACGCCAAATTTCTCTTGGGCTCCTCCATAAGCAATTCGGAAGCCTGTCATAACTTCGTCGAAAACGAGTAGCGCTCCATGCTCTTGGGTAAGCTGCCGTAAGCCTTCCAGAAAGCCAGTCGCAGGTGGAATAAAGCCTGCATTACCAACCACAGGTTCTAAAATGACTCCAGCAATTTGGTGAGGGTTTTCCTCGAAGAGGGCTTTGACAGCGGCTAAATCATTGTATGGAGCGGTGAGCGTGTTGCTCGTGACCGATTTGGGTACGCCTGGGGAATCCGGTAAGCCGAGGGTGGCAACGCCAGAACCTGCTTTTACCAGAAACATATCCGCGTGGCCGTGGTAGCAGCCTTCAAACTTAATTACCTTCTCGCGTCCTGTAAAAGCCCGCATCAGGCGCAGGACAGCCATACAAGCTTCTGTACCAGAGTTAACAAAGCGTATCATCTCAATGCTGGGGACGGCCTTAATCACCATTTCAGCCAAGATGTTTTCCAGTTCGCAAGGAGCCCCGAAACTGGTACCCTTCGCGATCGCCTCCTTTAGAGCAGCCGTTACAACCGGATGAGCGTGGCCACAGATCGCAGGCCCCCAGGAGCCGACATAATCAATATATTGGTTGCCATCCACATCCCAAGCATAAGCGCCTGCCACTCGGTCAAAGACAATCGGTTGCCCACCTACAGAGCGAAAGGCTCGGATTAGGGAACTGACTCCTCCCGGCATCAGTTTTTGGGCTGCGGCAAAGATTTCTTGCGATCGCGTCGTGTTCAAGCTAGTCGTCGTCGCTAACATATTGCTTCCTCATCACACTAGATTGCAAAATTTCGCTTGATTGGAGCTGATAATCGCGATAGTCATCAAAATTAGGGAATCTCGATCATGACTTCGTTGCGTTTCAACATCGGCAAGGTAAAGGGAGAATCGTAGAAGGCATAAGTCGCTGTCCCTTTAGCCTCAATTCCTTGCTGAATCAAAAAGTCCCGGAGTTTTGCTTCCTGTTCTTGCAGTTGTTTATCTCCAGCATTGCCAGAGAAACGAATTGCCGCTACTTTGTTGCCTGGTAATTCTTTGAGAGTAATGCGCTCGTCCTTTGGCTTTGGCAGCGTTGCCATTGAATAGGTGGAGGGCATGAAAAACTGCACAGCCCAGTTATTCTGATCACCTGTTTGAGTGACAGACGTAGTCAGGGCGATCGCTGGATCTGCGACTTGCTGCATCACAGGAGCGGTCATGGCAAGTTTTTCGCTTTTCTGCGGTTGAGTGACAGATAGGTTTTGACCAAAAATGTAGCCCGCTAGAATCCCAAAGGCATCATTATTGGCTTTACCTCTCTCCGCCTTCACAACGGTTTCAGCGACAATTTTAGGTTCATATTGCCGAATTTCGATGTCACCGTAGGACTGCAATACGATGTATTTAGGTTCTTCGCTTTTACTCACAATTTCTCCACGCAGTTAGAAGTGCAGTTAGGTGTCAGGTTAAGAGTAGGATGCAGCTGCCAATCGTCCATCTTCCATATGAATGATGCGATCGGCAATATCTAGAATGCGGTTGTCGTGGGTTACTAGCAAAATTGTGCAACCCTGCTCTTTAGCTAAGTGCTGCATAATCTCGACGACATCTCGACCCGATTTTTTATCAAGCGCCGCCGTGGGTTCATCAGCCAGAACAATTTTAGGACGACTAGCCAGGGCACGAGCGATCGCCACTCGTTGTTTTTGACCGCCAGAGAGACTGTCTGCATAATAGTCCACGCGATCGCCCAATCCCACTGCTTGTAACATCTCTGTAGCGATCGCATCCATATCTTTTTCTAGATAGTCTGGATGGAGTTCTAAGGACATCCGCACATTCTGTTTCGCCGTTAAAAAGGTGAGCAAGTTATGAGCTTGGAAGATATAACCAATTTGCTTCCGCACTTGTATCATTTTTCGCTTGCTGGCACCACACATCTCTTGCCCCAAGATTGTGAGGCTACCTTCCTGGACTGAACGCAAACCACCCATCAAACTCAATAACGTGGTTTTACCAGACCCAGAAGGCCCAGTCATAATCACAATCTCGCCAGAGTAGATATCGAGATTAATCTCAAACAATGTCTGCTTGCGGAGTTCAGCTTTACCAAAATAGTGATTTAGCTGATGAGCTGAGATGACAGGCTTTGAAGGCATTTGAGCTGTATGAAGGTCTGGCGATCGCGCTTGCTCTAGATGGGGAGACATGGAGAAGGATGAAGGATGAGGGAGGAAGGATAAAAAGGGATGAGATGAGCTAAAAGATATCTGCTGGATCGGCGGCTCTGAGTTTACGGAGGGCGATCGCACCTGCTCCACCACACATAACGACGGTCAGAATTAGAACTGTGACAGCGCGGCTGAGTTTCATGGCGATCGGTAAAAAGGTGACAGATTTAAAAAAGGTATAGAAGCCACTTGCCAGCAGAAACCCTGGTAGAAAGCCTAGAGCGGCGAGGAGGAATGCTTCTTGTAAAATCACTCCAATCAAGTACAGATCGCTATAACCCATTGCTTTGAGCGTGGCGTATTCTGGTAAGTGATCAGAGACATCAGTATAAAGAATTTGGTAGACAATCACGGCTCCTACTAGGAAACCAATGGCTACTCCTAGATTAAAAGTAGGACCAATCGAGGAGCCTGTGTTCCAATAAGCAAATTCACGAGCTGAGAACTGTTCTAAGGTAAGCACGAGCAAGTTATCGGGTACGATCGCTTGCAAATCTGCCTGGAGTTGTTGAATGGATACGTTGGGATTTGCCTCAATAATCCCCAGGTCAATGTCATTGGCTCGTCGCTCGGAAAAGAGGCGCAAAAAGGTAGAGTCACTCATCAGGAGATTCCCTTCGGCTGAAAAGGAAGAACCCAGCGTAAATAAGCCAACCACTTTGACTTCTAAATCATTCGCCTGAACAGATAAGGGATTCTGCTTTTTGAGCAGGGCTGTCACGTCGCCCAGTTGTGGTGTTAGACCCGCTTTATCAAATAGAACTTGATTTAGTAATTTGAGTTTGTCTAGCTGCTGCTCCACTTCAGGGAGGTCAAAAGCAGGCCGATTGGGGTCGATGCCGTAGACAAAGATTTGCCGACTGGCTTGGTTATCTGGGTTGCGCCAGCTCGCCTGACCAATGTACAAAGGACGAATCGACTCAACGCCATCTATCCCAGCGATGCGGTAGAGGTTGTCTCTAGGAAAACTTTTAATCGATTGTAAGTTATCAGATAACTTATTGACGATAAACAGATCTCCTTTGAGCGTTGCGTAGGGGCGAACTTGGGAGTCGAATAGGGCGTCCCTCACCCCCAGTTGGAAAAACATGAGAAAGTCGGCAAAGGCAATGCCTGCGATCGCCACTAGCAGACGAGTCCTCTGGCTGCTCATTTGCAGTAAGGCGAGGGGCGTTTTGCGAAATAATTTTGGCAGCATGGATTCGTTGATGGCGGAGGAGTTACTGGCGGTTAGCGAGAGAATCAGCTTGAATGGCAACCTGAACTTGCAAGTTGGTTAAACTCGCCACTCGTTGACTATCCTTTGGATCAATCTGAATTCTGACTTCCACCACTTTGCGATCGAGATTTTCCCCGGGTTTACCACTTGTTACTTCTTGCTGAGTCACCTGTAACCCTACCGAGCTAACTGTACCTTTGAGTTCTCCCTCAAAGGATTCACTAGTAATCGCCACGGGTTGACCTTTCTGCACTTGGCTAATATCGGTTTGATACACCTCTGCCACCACCTGCATCTCGTTCGTTTGGCCCAATTCAGCGATGCCTGCACTGCCCACGACTTCTCCGGGTTTAGCATCAATGTCGAGAATGCGACCGGAGATCGGAGCCTTAATCGAGGCTTCTGCTAAATCTGATTCTGCCTTTCTGACGGCGGCGATCGCCTTGTCTACCTGAGCTTGAGCTGCCTGCACATCCACAGGACGCACTTCCGCAATGCGATTTAAGTTAGCTCTCGCTTGCCTGATTTGCTCGCGGATCGTGTTGGCGCTTTGACTTTGCTTGGCTTTCACTTCATTGAGTTGGGCTTGAGCCGTTTGCAGAGCGAGTCGTCGCCGATCCAGTTCTGTTGCCGCGATCGCACCCTCCCCGTAGAGGGGCAGATAGCGATTGTAATCAGCATTCGCCGTTTGAACTTCTGCTTGCCAACGGGCGATCGTCGCCTGTTGAGTCGCGAGTTCCCCTTCCAACTGCTCTTCCAGACGGGCTATTTCCGCTTCCTGGGCGGCAATCTCCCCAGTCTTAGCACCTGCTTTCACTTTGGCCACTTCTGCCTGCGCGATTTTCACCTGAGCTTGGGCTTCCAAAAGCACATTTTGGAGTCGTGCTTGTGAGTCCATGACGGCAATGACTTGGTCTGCCTCCACGCGATCGCCCCGCTGCACTCGCAGTTCTGCCACGCGATCATTGCTGAGCGTGGCGGGGACGGAGACTTTAATCACCTCTGTCGCAGGCTCAATGCGTCCTAAAGCCGTAATTCGCTGGACTTTTGGCACAGCTTTGGTTTCTGCAACCACAGTGGGTTGGCTGGGACGCTTGACTTGAGAAATGCCTATGAAGGCGATCGCGCCTGAGGCAGCAGTCGCAGCAATGATCAGCGCTAGGGTGCCTCGATTTGCAGGCTTGGATAGGGTTTGGAAGTTCATGTTAATGGTTTTGTGGCAGTGTCCAGTTCGCCCAATCTTGAGGCTGCAAAAACGTTTCGTACAGTTCCGCTTCCGGAGTGTTAGGTTCTGGTTGATAGCCATATTCCCAACGCACCAACGGCGGCAGCGACATCAGAATTGACTCTGTGCGACCGTTGGTTTGGAGACCGAAAATCGTGCCTCGATCATAAACCAAGTTAAACTCTACATAACGACCGCGACGATATAGCTGAAAGTTCCGCTGGCGATCGCCATATTCCATTCCCCGTCGCCGTTCCACAATCGGGGCATAGGCAGGGATAAAAGCTTGCCCACAACTACGAACCAAGGCAAAAATTTCTTTCCAACTGCGGGGAGCTAAAGCGTCCATCTGATTGCTAAGAGTAGCGGCTGCACCTTCCAAGTTAGAACCACGATAAAGTTTTCCCTGTCCATCTTGGTAATCAAAAAAGACACCACCGACACCTCTAGTTTCTTGGCGATGCTGGAGGTAGAAGTATTCATCACACCAGGGCTTGAATACCGAGTAATAATTGGGGTTGTGGCGATCGCAAGCTTGCTTCAGCGTGGTATGGAAGTGAGCGGCATCTTCAGCAAAAGGATAGTAGGGCGTTAAGTCAGCACCGCCACCAAACCACCAAACTGGGCCTGCTTCAAAGTAACGATAATTCAAATGAACCGTGGGAATATAAGGATTGCGAGGATGCAGCACCATTGAAGTGCCTGTAGCATAGAAGCCATGTCCAGCCGCCTCCGGGCGTTGCGCCAAAATGGAAGGAGGCAGATGAGAACCCCAAACCTCAGAGAAGTTCACCCCACCTTGCTCAAACACAGCTCCTTCGCGCAATACTCGCGATCGTCCCCCGCCCCCTTCGGGTCGCTCCCAGGCATCTTCTTGGAAGCTACCCACACCATCTATCTGTTGCAAGCTCTGGCAGATTTCGTCCTGCAACTGCCGCATAAACTGACTCACTCTCTCTTTAGCATCTATGGGCGGCAGAGAGGTAGATTGAGGGATTTGAGGCGTAGAAATCGGCATAACTCCAACTTAATGTCCTAAAAAGTGTATACACACAGGCAATGCAAGATTTTGCAATAGAATGCAACAAAAGGTGAATTTTCTTCACCCAAGACTACTTGCGATCGATTTAGAAGTGGCCTTTCGCTAACCAACGAGCCGTATCTTTCGCGTGATAGGTGAGAATCAGGTCAGCACCCGCTCGCTTAAAGCTAGTCAGGGTCTCCATCACCACGCGCTGTTCATCTACCCAACCGTTGAGGGCAGCGGCTTTAATCATGGAGTACTCGCCAGAGACATTGTAGGCAGCCACGGGCAAATTGGTTGCTTCCTTGACTCGCCAAATAATGTCCATATAAGCCAGCGCAGGCTTCACCATCAGCATGTCTGCCCCTTCCGCGATGTCCAGTTGGATTTCTTTCAAGGCTTCACGGGCATTGCCAGGGTCCATCTGGTAGGTGCGGCGATCGCCAAATTGCGGCGTTGATTCGGCAGCATCGCGGAAAGGCCCATAGTAAGCGGAGGCATATTTGGCAGCGTAGGAGAGAATGGGAATCTCCTCAAATCCCGATTCATCCAAGGCGGCTCGGATCGCCTGCACAAACCCATCCATCATTCCAGAGGGTGCAATGATATCTACCCCTGCGTTGGCTTGAGCCACAGCGGTTTTCTTCAGTAGCTCCAGAGTGGGGTCATTCAACACTCTTCCCGTTAAGTCACCCAGTTCCAAATAGCCACAATGACCGTGATTGGTGTATTCACATAAGCAGGTATCGGCAATCACGATCAGATCGGGAACAGCTTGTTTGACCGCACTCGCAGCTTTTTGCACAATGCCGCAATCGTGCCAAGCCCCAGTTGCTTCTGCATCCTTATCTTCTGGGATGCCAAACAAGATGATGGCTGGAATTCCTAGGTCGTAAACTTCTTTGGCTTCTTCGACAATTTTGTCTATAGATAACTGGTAGACACCAGGCATCGACACCACTTCTTTGGCAATGCTGGTACCCGGAACCGCAAAGAGCGGATAGATCAGGTTCTGAGTGGTTAAAACGTTTTCGCATACCATCCGCCGGAGTTGCGGATTGCTTCTGAGCCGACGAGGACGATTAATTGGAAACATAGTATTAGTGCCGTGCAGCTACAAAAATTTGATTAAGGATTTCCTGAGCTCCCTGCTGCCGCAAGCCATGGGCGAGCTGAATACCAACCTGTTCTGCCTCATTTGCAGAACCAATTACAGTATCTTTGAGTAACTGTTGACCATCGACACTGGCAACCAACCCAGTTAAGGCTAACGTTTCGCCGTCGAGCTGGGTATGCACCCCAATCGGTACTTGGCACCCTCCCTCAAGTTCTCGCAGAAAAGCCCGCTCAGACAAAACGCGATCGCGGGTGGAGATATGTTCGATCGCCTTTAATAGAGATAAAGTTTCAACATCATCAGCACGACATTCGATTCCCAAAGCACCTTGCCCGACTGCATAGAGGGAAACCTCAATCGGGAGAATTTGATGAATGCGATCGCTCATGCCTAATCGCTGCAAACCAGCCGCCGCCAAAATCAGAGCATCATATTCGCCTGCATCCAGTTTGGCGAGGCGCGTGTTCAAGTTACCGCGCACATCCTTGAAGGTGTATTGCGGAAACAAATGCCGCAATTGAGCCAGTCGTCGCAGCGAAGAAGTACCAATCACAGCTCCATCGGGCAGCGTATCGATTTGACAGCCTTTATATTTTTCCTGTACCACTAAGGCATCGGCTGGGTTCTCCCGCTCGGTCACCGCAGCCAGGGTTAAGCCGTCAGGGAGGTTTGTGGGCAAATCCTTCAGCGAGTGCACCGCAAAGTCAATCTCTCGGTTCAGCATGCCGAGTTCCAGCTCTTTAGTGAACAGTCCCTTATCCCCAATCTTAGCCAGGGCCACATCCAGGATGTTGTCACCTTGGGTAGACATGGTATGGACTTCAAACGTAATTTCCGGGAAGTGTTGCTGCAACTGATCGCGCACCCAGTAGGTTTGCACCAGGGCCAATTGGCTTTTCCGAGAACCAATGCGGATCGTGCGAGTTGTATTGATAGCAGTAGAATCAGCGGGGTGGAGTTGTGTCATGACAATTAGCCCAAAAGTGAGGAGTATTTGAGTTGTTTGACGGTCTCAAAGAAGCAAGCCACATTTTCTTCTGGCGTGTTTTGCAGTACTCCATGACCAAGGTTCATAATGTGCTTGTGGGTGCCTGCTTTGAGCACCGTATCTAAGATGTTTTGACGAATAAAGTCTTGAGGACCAAACAGGATGCAGGGGTCCATATTGCCTTGCACACCCATATTGGCTCCCAATCGTTGCCGTGCAACGGACATGTCCACAGTCCAGTCTAAGCTGACAATATCGACACCAGAGTGCGCCATGAGTTCCAGCAGACCCGCACTGTTGTTGATGTAGAGAATCAGCGGTGTTTCTGGATGAGTTGCTTTTACCTGCCGTATAATCTGTTGCAGATAAGGAAGAGAGAAATTCTTGAAGTCCTGGGGGCTAAGTTGTCCTGCCCAAGAATCGAATAGTTGCACCACCTGTGCCCCTGCATCAATCTGGTAGCAAGCATAAGTTGCGATCGCCTCTGCCAACTTACCCAAAAACTGATGCAGCATGGTTGGCTCTGTATAAGCCATGCGCTTAATAATGGCGTAATCTTTTGAGCTTTTGCCTTCGATCGCATAGGCTGCCAGTGTCCAAGGAGCGCCCACAAATCCTAACACCGTTGCTTCACCATTCACTTCTTTCTGCAACGTCTGGAGAATCTGACGCACAAAGGGCAGAGAGGTCTCTGGATCAAGAGGTGTCAGCGCATCAATTTGCTCCTGAGTGCGGATGGGAGCCTCAAATACCGGACCCTTGCTCTCAATAATGTCAAACGGAATGCCAATTCCAGGTAGAGGAGTGAGAATATCCGAGAACATAATCACACCATCGGGTCTGAAGGCATGGAAGGGTTGTAGAGAGATTTCCACCGCTAAATCAGAATTTTCCGATCGCTCCCGAAAGGAAGGATACTTCTGACGCAAATCCCGATAAACCCGCATATAGCGGCCTGCTTGGCGCATCATCCACACCGGAGGGCGCTCTACCGCTTCACCCCGTGCCGCTTGCAACAATATACTATTCTGCATACATTCCTCCTTCAATGTTTATTTCAACTTAGTTCAACACATTCTCGCGATCGCCTTTGCCTATCTCGCTTCGTTCAAATTAGGGACCCGCCTAGCTGCCCGCGCACCTCCTGCAAATAACACAGCGATCGCCAGCCATACCGCACCTGTCCAGTAAGGGGCGCTTGGTCCCAACTTGTCGAAGGTGATACCTGCCCACACTGGACCCACAATTAAAGCTAAACTTGCCAGGGCTTGCGTAGCTCCTAGAACAGTTCCTTGCTCTTGGGAAGAAACCTGTTTTGAGATCAAGCTCGTTAGCGTTGGGTTGGTAATGCCACTGCCCACTGCTGTAAAGGTGAGCGCCAGATACAGCATCGGTATTTCTGGAGCTAGAGCAAGACCCGCATAGCCAAAGGCCATCATGGCCAGACCGATCGCCATCAGCTTACGCTCATAGAATCGCCGTGCTAGTTGCCCCGTAATCAGTCCCTGCATCAACCCGGAGACAAAACCGACATAGGCGAAGATGCTGCCATTTTGTGCTGGTCCCAGCCCGAAACGAATAAAGGTAAACAGAACAAAGTTGGTTTGTAGGGCACTGAAAGCAAAGTTCTGAGCAAAGTTGGCTAACAACAACCCTCGTAGTCCCAGACGTTGCAGCGCCCCTCCTACCTGACCCAAGGGGTTAAGATCCTTGAGGGTGATTGTCCCCTTCACCCGTCGCGCTGGCGGCAAGGATTCTGGCAGGACAAAGAACCCAAAGGCTGTGGTGATCAGAGATAAACCACCCGCCACAAATGCGGGAGCTTGCAAACTGATTTGGCTCAACCATCCCCCCAGGGCTGGCCCCATGATGAATCCTACCCCAAAAGCAGCGCCAATCAAGCCAAAGTTTTTTGTCCGATCTTGAGGTGCACTAGCATCGGCAATATAAGCCTGAGCGACGGAGATATTGCCTCCCGTAATGCCATCTAGGAGGCGGGCCGCAAAGAGTAACCAGAGGCTATTGGCAAATCCAAAGAGAAAATGGCTAATTCCAGTTCCCAGCACACTAATAATGAGTACGGGTCGCCGTCCAAAGCGATCGGACAAGCTGCCCAATGCTGGCGTGGCGAGAAACTGGGCTGCATAGAAAGATAGAGCCAGTAGCCCAACCATCAAAGCATCTTGGTTAAATTGCCCCACCAAAAAGGGAATCACTGGGACAAGAATGCCCGCTCCCAGCAAATCCAACAGCACCGTAATGAAAATGAAAGTGATTGCCTTGCGGCTAATCGTTGCCTGAGCCGTTCTGGACGGTGTTGATCGGTCTTGCTGCATGATATCCCTTTCTACCGAAAACCATGTAAGTGATTGACCAGAAGTGATGCCGTTGTCACGTCCCTCTGCGATCGCGCCCTACCCACTTGTCCCTCATCCCTCAGGACACCAGCGCTTCCTAAACCCGCTGCTGCTCTATAGGGGCAACAGGGGCAACCACCCGCAACTTCACATCTCTGGAGGGGGCTAACCCTGGGCCATGACGAACGGGCTGAATGGGACGCGGATCGGCAAGGGCCAGTTGATAGCGAGACAGCACTGCTGCTAATACCAACTTCATCTGGAAGGGAGCAAAGGCAAAGCCAACGCAACGACGGTTGCCACCGCCAAAGGGGCAGTATTCAAAGGATGAGTATTGCCGCTCTAGGAACCGCTCCGGTCTAAATTCCTTTGGCTCTGGATAAATCTCCTCATTCTGGTGCGCGGAATAGATGTCTGGGAAAATCTGAGTGCCAACTGGAAACTCATAACCCAACACCTTGAAGGGAGTCTTCACCAGACGGGGCAAGGAAGCCATGATTACCGGATAGTAACGCAGAGTTTCCTGGCACACAGCAGAGAGGTAAGGTAACTGAGTAATGGCAGTCATGTCCGCGCGATCGCTCAGAGTGCTCAACTCCTCTACTAGTCGCTGCTGTACCCTGGGCAAACGGTGAATCCAGTACAAGGCCCAAGTTAAGCCAACGGCGATCGTGTCCTGCCCTGTTAACAACAACGTCATCATTTCATCGCGCAACTCTGCATCGGTCATCAGCTGACCTTCTTCATCACGAGCTGCCATCATCAGCGTCAAGATGTCAGTGCGGCCAGGTTCAGGATTGCGCTGTCGCTCGGCAATTTCTGCATAAACAATGCGATCGACTTCCTTCCGCAGACGGACAAACTTACCCCAGGGTGACCATGTTCCCAAGTCTTTTTGGAGTTTGCGGACAAACAGGTGGATAGCAAAAATGGGAGAAGTTGCCATCTCTTCCATTTCTACAAACTTGTGACGTAGTATCTCCAGGTTTTCCCCTTCGGTAATTCCAAACACTGCCTGCAACATCACTTCCAGAGAAATGTCTCGCATCGATGACTTGAGACTAATCTCATCACCTGGCTGCCAGCGATCCATCATTTGTTCAGTCAAACGACCGATCAGTTGAGCATAGACACGCAGGCGATCGCCATGAAACGGCGGCATCAACAACTTGCGTTGCCGTTGGTGTTGGCGACCATCGAGCACCATGAGGGAGTGCTTGCCCACAATGGGTTGAAAGATCTCACTGGCTTCACTGGAGTTAAAGGCTCCCACCGGAGCGGAGAAGATTTGTTCCAGAGCTTCTGGGTGACTGACAAAGACTGTAGCTTTGGAACCAGGCAGCTTAATCGTGAAAGTCCTGCCAAATCGTTTGGCGCAGTCATCTAAAAAATTAGTAGGACGCAATGCCCACTGAAGCACTTGCACGAGAGCAGGAGTACGGGGACCGTTGGGTAACTTCATAACATACCTGGGTTGGGAAAATACCGCGCCTTGCATCGGCAGACACACAGAGGGAACTACGGCAATAGGTTGGCATCAGCAACCGTAATCCCCCACGAACATTCAAGCTAGATGAAGACAAATTGGCTGGTGTTGGTCAAACTTAGTTGGTCAACCGGGACTCCCGCTACAATCCCAATCAGGTCAGGGCTGGAACCATCGTTGACGTAGATACCCGCTCCTGATGACAACGCACGCAGGGAATAGTTCGCCGCTGAACCAATCAGTTGAATCTTATCCTTATCCAATTTCTCGCTGTTGTTCTGGCTAAAATCCGTGATTAGGGCGTAGTCACCCAATCCAGCCGAGTTTGGATTGCTATCAGTGTAGAACTGGGCCTTGACGCCACCGGGTAGCAAGCCGCCTAGGACGAAGGTATCGTCACCGCTCCCTCCAGTGAGGGTATCGACTTCACCGGGCAAGCTCAGGGGTTGAGGAACCACAAAGATATCAAAGCCAATTAGCGTATCATGACCCGCACCACCGTAAACTTGGTCGTTGCCAGCGCCACCCACTACGGTGTCGTTGCCATTGTCTCCATAAACTAGGTCGTTATCTCCAAAGCCGAGCACGGCATCATCACCATCTCCACCACTGACCAGGTCGTTACCTTCAGCCCCTGTTAGGACATCACTATCGCCTTCTCCATATAGTTGGTCTGCACCTGTATCACCACTGATGCGATCGAAGCCAGCTCCACCGTAAACAATGTCGTCGGCACCACCTGCATCGATGAAGTCGTTGCCCGCTCCACCCCAAATCTGGTCGTTGCCTGCATTTCCGGCGCTGTCTTCGCCAAACAGGAAGTCGTTGCCTGCTCCACCGTCAATGATGTCATTGCCCGCACCCCCTAACACAAAGTCTGTGCCATCTCCGGTGTTAATAATGTCGTTGCCTGCACCTGTAATGGCACTATCCTCACCATTACCTGTGTTAATCACATCATTGCCACCAAAGATCGTGTTGACGGTGTCGCTGCCAGAACCCGCATTGATGATGTTATCAACCCCAAAGCCTGCTCCGAAGAAGCCATCGTTATCAAGGCCAATGGTGGCGATCGGTGCCAGCGTTCCGTCTCCTGCGCTGGGAGGTGGCAAGAAAACAAATTGATTCGCGTTTGCCAGGTTGAGTTGATCAGGCGTGACACCCTCCACAATGCCTATTAAGTCAGGGGTGGAACCATTATTGGTGAAGATTGCCGTGCCTGAGGGTAGACCAGCGGGGGCAGCGCCTAAAAAATAGTTGCTTGCGGAATCAGTAAGCTGAATCGTGTCACCAGCGATGAAATCCGTAATCAGCGCATAGTCACCCAATCCAGCAGAGTTCGGGTTGCTATCGGTGTAGAACAGTGCTTTCACACCCCCTGGGAGTTGTCCACCCAAGACAAAGGTGTCATCACCAGCCCCCCCAGTCAAAACATCAATTTCGCCTGGTAGGCTGAGAGGCTGGGGAGCTACAAAGATGTCAAAACCAATCAGGGTGTCGTTGCCTCGGCCACCATAAACAGAGTCGTTACCGGAACCACCCACAACTATATCGTTGCCGTTATCGCCGTAAACTCGGTCATTATCCTCAAAGCCCAGAACAACGTCGTCTCCATCACCGCCGCTCACAAAGTCGTCACCCTGAGCCCCTGTTAGGACATCGCTGTCGCCTTCCCCATACAGTTGGTCTGCGCCATCATCACCACTGATGCGATCGAAGCCAGCTCCACCGTAAACCGTATCATTGCCATTGCCAGCATCTACGAAATCGTTGCCAGCACCCGCTCGAATTAGGTCATCCCCCGTACTTTGGTCTAGGAGATCCTCTCCTAGAATCAGGTCATTGCCATCGCCACCATCAACCATGTCATTGCCAGCGCCACCAAAGACAAAGTCATCTCCCGCTCCCACATCAATGATGTCGTCTCCCGCTCCAGTTATGGCGCTGTCTTCACCACTTCCAGTATTCAGGCGATCGCTGCCACCAAAGATGGTGTTGTTAGTGTCATTGCCATTGCCAGAAATAATGGTGTTGTCAATGCCAAATCCCGCGCCGAAATAGCCATCATTGTCATTACCGAGAGTCGCGATCGGAGCCAGTAAGTTCTGGGAAGGTGCTTCCTCTGCTTTTTCCGTTTCCTTAGTCATTTTGCCTCCATTAAGGGTGAGTAATATTCAGTTAATTGATTAATGTGAGAGACGATTCAATAGAGTGTCCATTCGGGTGGGCTAGTTGGTTCTGGGAATCAATTCCCCAGCCCATTGCTAGATACCTGTGCCGCATCTTGCGATAAGCCAGGGAGAGGGCATCACTAGGAACATGAACTTCGTCTGCTAGGTTGTGGGGAATTGCGTAGGGATATTCTGACTCGGCTACCACGCTGTCTTCCCGGCTGACCTTAGCATTGGTTCTGTAGAACAGGGGATCTGCCATAGGAGTGGTCAGGAAGCTACGAAACTGTACCCGCTTAATCAGGGTTGTTTTTTCATCAATAGGAATGTGGGTGCCAAAGTTGATCAATCTGCCAGAGGCAAAGCTGACTTCTAATTTATTGATGTTTGGTAGGTAAAAGCTAATCTTGGCACGGACTTGAGAACTGGATGGACGAACGACATACTTCAGGAAACCTTTGGGCTTGGTGTATTGCTGAAAGAGAATGTTAGCATTGCCGCCCCAAGCTTCCTCACTGACGTCGTATTCTTCGATCGTCTGTTCTCGATCGAAGCCATTACCAAAGGTACCTGTGTGCACAACCGAGATATGAGCAAAATCGATCGCGTTCTCTAGCGTCCGGGTGTAATGGGCATTCACCTTGGTTTCGTAGTAGATCGGATGTAAGCCCGGATCGTCAAACTCAGGTAAAGCAGGGATAGGTGGACGTGCTGCCTCTGGTAAATCCCCATAAAAAATCCAGACAAAGCCGTATTTTTCTTGGACTGCATAGGCATCTACGCGGGCACGTCTAGGAATGGGGACACTCGGTTGGTTGGCAGGAATGTGGCTACAAGTGCCATCTGCCTCGAACTTCCAGGCATGATAGGGGCAACGGAGGCAACCATCTTCTACCCAACCTAAGGAGAGGGCAGCGCCTCGGTGGGGGCATTGGTCTTTAAGGGCTACTACCCGACCCTGAGGGTTACGGTAGAGCGCAAATCGCTCACCTAGCATCTGAATTTGCTTCGGCTTGCTGATGACAGCCGAACTAAACTCACACGCATACCAAAAGTTCTTTAACATGCTTAACCTTTACCATTGGGGTGAATGAATTCTTAAGGATTTGGGTTCAGGCAGAACCGGAAAAGCAATGAAGTCGAATTGAGAAATGTTTATAGGGTGCGATCGCCACTCATCCTGTCACAGTCACAATTGGCCCTTGCCCCTGTCGTGATATTAAGGCCGAGAAGATTTGCTAGAGAGGGCAGGGTGCGCTTCTGTCTCTAAGTTAAATAGCATTTGCAGCGTGCGGATAGCGAGCTGTTGAGCCTCTAGATCCCGCTGTGTCCGCAGTTGCACCATCGGTTCATGGAGAATTTTATTGACAATGCCTCGGGTCAACGCTTCGATCAGTTCTTGATGTTTTTGAGCAAAGTCCTTGCCTAAGCGAGACAAAGTTTTCTCTAATTCTTGCTCACGAATCATTTCTACTTTTTCTCGTAAGCAGCTGATTGTAGAAAATGTTTCGAGCGATCGATACCAATCCGCAAAAGATTCTAGTTCAGCTTCGATGATGCCTTTTGCTTCCAGCGCCATTTGCTGGCGGCTTTCTTGGTTCTGGGCTACGACCTGCTTAAGATCATCCACGTTAAAGACTTGAACATGCGTTAATTCATTGACATCCGCATCGACGTTACGAGGGACAGAAATATCAAACAGCATCAAAGGTTGATTGGGTGCTAAAGTCTCGGCTAGTTTGGCTTGATTCAAGAGAGGTTCGGTGGAGGCTGTACTAGTGAAGACTAAGTCCGAAGCTGCCACTAACGACATCATCTCCGTGAGAGGATAGCACGGTAGCGACACATCGCTGAACTGATTTGCTAACTCCTGGGCTCGCTCCACAGAACGGTTGGCGATCGCGATTTGAGTGGCACCTTTTGCCAACAAGTGTTGTACTAAGCGACGGGCCATGTTACCCGCACCCACAATTGTCACGCGGCAGTCGGATAATTTCTGGACTTTAATTTGGGCTAACTCAACCGCTGCTGAACTAACAGAAACTGCTCCCGTACCAATGGAGGTCTCAGTTCTCGCTCGCTTTGCCGCCGTGATGGCTTGCTTGAACAACTGGTTAAGAATGCGCTTGATACCGTTGCATTCTTGACCCAACTTGTAAGCGTTTTTCACTTGAGCCAGAATTTGCCCTTCGCCTACTACCAAGCTGTCTAGACCAGCCGCAACTTGCATGAGATGGCGTACAGCAGCTTGTTGTTGCAGGACAAACAAATGTTCATTCAGTTCATGACTTGATAGTTGACTGTGTTCAGCCAGAAACTCAGCTACTTCTTGAGCCGCTGGCTCTGTTGCTAGCGCCGCAATATAAATCTCTAAACGGTTACAAGTGCTAAGGATGGCAACTTCCCGGATATGAGGATAATTACATAGACGAGCGATCGCTGCTCCAATTTGGTTTTCAGGGATACTCAGTTTTTCGCGAACTTCGACGGGAGCAGTTTTGTGACTCAACCCAACAACAGCAATATTCATGTCAGTTTCCTCCTTTGAGGCTAATTTCCCTCAGGGTGAAATGGAATGTAAATTGAATCGAGCGGTTATGAGCATTTTGAATCTGGGCTTAGTCCTGCTAAGTCCTGACAAAGCTCAAAATATGATTTGTAGTGAGGAAAACTATTCAACTACAACAGATGCAGTTGATTACTTCACCAGTCTTGCTAACAGTTAGACAAGCATCATTGCAGCTTCACTTGACTTAGTAAGGCGAAGATAGGTGAGAATTCATTCAAGAGCAGTAGAAACAGAAGCACTAACACAGTCAGGGCGATCGCCTGAACAGACAGTGCCGCTTTAGATTTGGCAGACTCAGCCAAAGGTTCAACTACAGACGCGGCAACTCTGCCTTCTATCTGAACTGAGGTGTGAGATTCAGTAATGATGCTTTCAGAAAACCGTACTTGTGGTTTATCTACTTCATCAGGATAGGTAGATGGCTCATATTCAAAAAAACCAGGGTTTAAGATGCCTTGTGGATCATATTTCCGTTTCATCTCATTGACTGTGCTCCAATAATCTCCATATTGAAGTCGCCATTGAGAAAGATTAAAATCTGTCCAGCTTGCTACATATCTTTTGCCGCCCATTTCTAAAGCTAAATCAGTCAAATGATGCAACTGCTCTAAAACAGGTGGAAGCTGAGTCTTAGGAACCGTCGGGTACATGCCAAAGCCCAAAATCAACTCCTCTTTAGGCAGGGCAAACATCGGCATGTTGGTATTGCGAGCTAGCAAACCAAAGGAACCCACAGGAGTCATTCTAAAGTCAATAAAGCTAGGAATACGCTGGAGCGCAATTTCAATGTATTCCTTCGCGACTGAGCTGGGTAAGAGTACATCAATCCAGGGATTTGCAGTACCTGGGAGATGAGGCATTTGCACCAATGGTTGAACAAACTTCTCAAATGTTAGCTCTTCAGTGTGGACATGACGATAAAAACTTAGGTCTGAGAGGAGTTCTGGCTCATTGATGTCATCGAAAGCATCCACTTCCAAGGTGACTTGCATCCGGTAGAACCATTGAATTAAAGGTCGCAAGCCTTCTCCAGCTCTAGATACGCCTTGCATACAGGGAGAGAACAAAGATAGCAACCCATCTACTCGATCCTCTAAGATCAGGCGACGCTGATCGTTTAAGAAGAGGTCGAAGTCGTCGTAACAAAGGAAGTAAGTACGAGTAAAAGCGCGGTGGGGTCTAAGCCGATGCTGGATCTGCGTAATGATGCCGAATTGATTGTAACCGCAAAGCGCATGATAAAATAGTTCGCTGTTTTGGTCGGGCGAACACCAAACGATGTCTCCAGCAGCAGTGACTACTTCCATGCCTAAACAATTATCTGCTTGCGATCCATGCCGGAAGGAACTTTGGCCTAAACCAGCGGCTGAATGAGTTCCGCCTAGGGTGACATCAAAATAGTTGGTTAGGACTGGAGGAATCACCTGTTGCGGTAAGGCGCGATCGATTACTTGTCTCCAAGTTGTTCCCGCATCTGCTTTGAACCAAAGGCGATCGCTATGAAATTCATGAATTTGATTTAGGCTCCTCATGTCTAAGAGGATGCCATCTTGATTCAAAGATTGACCGCTTAGCGAATGTCCCGCAGCTCGTGAGGAGATGGTCAATCCTTGAGCAGCAGCATACTTCACTGCTTTAGCAATATCGGCAGAGTTTCGAGGTCTAACAACAACCTGAGGATTCTTTTCAAGAATGCCACCAAAATCCTGAGAAACTGCTGCCAAATCTGCTTCTGTACTGCTGACTTCGCCTTCAATAATGTGCTTCAGGTCTAAAATAGCACTGTTCATGACAACAATATTTCTCCATTGGCGATCTATGTCGCCCGAAAGCTAGCTAACACAACTCAATTTCGTGATACTGGAGTCCAAAGCTCGTGAAGCGTGATGTCATGATTTGGACTCTTAATTCTGGTTGATTCTGGTTACTTAGAAAAGCGCATCTTGAGCATCTTAATGCCAGCCCCAAGCAATGTGGGAATGAGTCCAACTAGTTCCAAAATTTGCGTGAACATACTGGGTGTGTTCTTCGCCAATTCAGCGGCTGATTGAGCAGGTCTTTCGTATTTGAAGACACAGACGCAGTCCCCATCTGCTTGTCTACTCAGCAACGTTGCTTTCATGCCTGGAAAAGCTCTTCTGGCCGCTTCTTGTTCCATCTCACAAAGAATGCGACAAGGATACTCAAATCCATACTCTTTCGAGATTGACAGGGCTGGACAAACTCGCTGAATTTCCAGAGCCGCATCGGTACCATTTTGGGAAATATCAAAGATTTCGGTAATAAAACCCATTGGTCGTAGCAAGGGAATTGATTTCTTGAAACCTTCTGCGATGGTGGCGTTGTCGATAAAAGCGCCCATTAAAGCCTTTTGCTGTTCGGGATACTTTTCTAACATCTTTTCATAGGCGGCGGCATCTCCCATCTCTTCCACCATCTTTTTGTAACGAATGAAGCGATTTCTAAACAAGTTCATGGCTTTGGAAGCATCCATGGTTAGAACATCTTCCATCCGTAAGTCGCCAGCACCTACTTTCTCTACTGTTTTCTCTGCTACTTGCTCTACCATCTTAAGTTCCTCCTTTAACAATTGGTTTACAGGCCGTCTCAAACAATGAATTTTGCTATGCTCTGGTCTACCAGGTGTAGCAGTAAAGCAAAGCAAGCCCGAGTAAGAGATATCTCACTACAACCCGGAGGCCTAGAACGAGCCGAATTTCCAGGTCGCTCTGAATGAGCCCTTTTGACTCTGTTTGCACGGAATTCTCAGACTGCGATCGCCACATATTGAGCAATTGTGTTTCTAACATTTCACTGACATCAGTTGTAGTTGTACGGGTCAAGGTTCTTGATGCTTGTGAACACTGATTTCAAAAACCATTAGTGTGCAAGCATCTAAGCCCAGCCACGAGCGCTTTTTAGTACTTCTCTGAGCATTGCTTCCGGGCTACCAGGAGCAGGTTGGTCATCATATTCCCAGCTAGCGAGGGCAGGCATACAGTTAAAAATGCTTTGCTGATTCACCATGCCACTCGCTAAGCCAAACCGGATACCGCGATCGCTGGTGAGAATGAACTCGACATAACGACCCCGGACAATTCGCTGCCATTGCTTATTCTCCTCGCTGAAGGGCATATCTTTACGTCTCTCCACCAAGGGTAGGTAAGCAGGGATAAATGCCTCAGTACAGTCAGTCACGAAAGCCAGTAATTCTTCAAAACTACCCTCTTTTAAGTGATCAAAAAAGATACCACCAATCCCTCGACTCTCACCCCGATGCGGGATGTAGAAGTATTCATCACAAGCTTGCTTGAAACGCAGGTAGTAAGAAGGATTGTGGCGATCGCAAGCTTCCTTATGCACTCGATGAAAATGAGCGGCATCTTCCTCAAAAAGATAGGCTGGAGTGAGATCGGCACCACCCCCAAACCACCAGTAACTTGGTTGATTACCACCCTTCACTTGGAAATAACGGTAGTTCGCATGCACCGTGGGTGCCATTGGATTTTGGGGATGGATGACAAAGCTTGCCCCAGTAGCAAAAAAAGGAGTTCCTTCGCTGCTGGTAGTATGGTCTGCTTCTGCGGTCGAGAGGGCCCCAGATTTCTGCAAAGTCATTCCGGGTGGCAGTGTGCCTTCGAGGGATACATAGTTAATTCCCGCCTTTTCAAACACATTGCCATTGTGTAGGGCTCGGTCAATATAAATGGTGTCATCGGTGTTATCGCTGCTGCTTCCAGCCACCCATAATCCATTAGAATCGCGATGCCAAGGCTGTTCGACAAACTTTGTGCCATCTAGTTGCTCGATCGCTTGGCATGTGTTCTCAAACATTTGTCTGAACGCTTTTTCTGCCTGCGATCGCATAGCTAATTGGCTTTGCAATGGCTTTTCTAATACTGTCTCAAGCATGATTTACCTCCTTAAGGTTAAGTAGACTCTTTGCGACTTTACGTTGACAGTCGAACAAAGCAGAAACGGTCGATTTCTACTGTCTTCTCAAGTTGTTAGGCACAACTTTGGGACCCCCCATAGAAAATGTGGGGGTAGATTGCAACACTCTAAAAGCCTTTAGTAGGTGCAAAAATTCTAGATTTGTCCTACATACTGTGCAGATATCAACAGTATTCAGACAAAAACAAGGCTGCTACTGCCAAAACTAAAAGGAGATATTCCAGCACCCACACCAATGAGGTCTTCTCTACTTAAGGGGCTAGCTAAAAAGGGCGAAGTAGTTTGTGTAAGTTCTAGGACTAAAATTGTCCTACTTAGAGGCTGAAACATAGACTGGAAGGTACTTCAGAGTGTGAAAAACACGCAGGGAACTTCAAGGACTTTTGTGTCTTCTCCGGAAAAATCTTCCAAAAACTTTAAGTTCTTTTATATAGTTTCCAAAAGGAAAATCACAAAGAGTGCTTCAGGGGTTTCTAGAACCATTCCGGAAATCTACTGAAACAAAACTCAAAGCTCTTTCATGTTTTTGCCTCCGCTACTGTGACGCTAGATTAATTTTGCTGATTGGGTGGGCTTTGCCTGTCTAAACATAGCCCCGTGAGTCTAGTGTGGTGAAGCACTACTACGCTTTTTGTGTGTTGTTAGGCACTAAGCGCAGTTTCAGACAGTAGGTAGTAGAGATGACGATACCACGTAGTAAACGTCGTTTAACTATCCTTGCGGCCACCAAAAGTTAGCCCAGGAATGGTGATCGCCTCCTCGGGAAAAAGTAATGCAGTTACAAACCTCTACCTCACGAAGTAGCTGAACAAGTAAGAATTCTTACCTTGGGTAGAATTACCCTTAGAGTTACATGACCAGATTAAGCATTCTTTATGAATGAAGTAATGTTCGTTTAATCATTAACAAAATCTAAAAACGAACTTCGTAAACTTTGAAGTGGCTTGAAAGTTCGGCAAAACCACTTCGTGAAATCAGGTTGATAGAAATAGAGCTAGTCTTTTACCTTTGCCTGACTATACCTAGATTCTTTACGGTGAACGGCTTTCACCTTCAAATCATTAGTTGCTGATATGTAGCTTTCTATAAAAGCTGACCTCTACTCTTACTATCATCAGCAATTACTCACCAGGGCAAGAATGAACTTTAACTGCTCCTTAGCTAGATTTTAATCTTGACAGCGTAATTTCGATGAAGTTGCTTGAAAGATTTCCATCACAACATAGCAAAATAGCTTTGTTAAGCTCAGTATTTTGTTTTTTACTTGTCAACTCTCATGTTTTCAACTATCCTTTCCAAGCCATTGATGAACCTAAAGAATCGATTCTTGTTGTTATTACCTCTGTCTATTTTGTTAGGTGAAGCCTTTCCTGCTTTTGCGGGAGTGCATCTAGCAATGGGAAACCCAAGAGCCTTTAACTATCGAAAAGCTACTTCGCCTTACAGACCACTTACAAAATTCTCCGGCTGAAATCATAGAACCAGACTATTTTTTTCGTAACCTAGCTCAAGCACGAGACTGGCATGATGAGAATCAGAAATTAATGGTAGGACGATTTCAGACCTTGATAGAAATCCTAAAATCAAACTTGAATCTCATTCAAGTTTATCGAGTCGGCACTATCAACGTTGATATTTACATTGTTGGTAAAACTGCTTCTGGTGACTTGGCAGGATTAACAACAAAATTGGTTGAAATATAAGTAACTTGGTGTTGCTGAATGAGAGGGTGACCCATCACGGGTTGGTTTGCGTTGAAGAAGCCAAACTTTATTCTCGCCCTACCACTCTACCGCTAATTATTGGGGCAGCCGTTACAGAAGCAACTGCCAAATGCTTGGAGAGCTGGGCCGACGGGCTGATTACCATTTCACGCCCACCCGAAAACTCAAACGAGTCGTTGATGCTTTCCGACGCGGAGGGGGGGAAGGAAAGCCCATATTTTGAAAGTGCAGCTTTCCTACGACCACACGGACGACATAGCTCGTCAAAAAGCTCACGAACAATGGTGCAACAATATCTTTAAGAATGTTTTGATGACGCAGCTACGAACACCCCAGCAGTTTGACGTCGCTGGAGAATTTGTCGCACCAGAAGAGCTAAATGAACACGTCCGGATCTCAGCCGATCCGCAGCAGCAGATTGCCTGGTTACAAAAAGATATTGAAGTAGGCTTTGATGAATTGATTTTGCATAACGTCAACCGAGAGCAGGAGGGCATTGAGCCGAGATACGTACAAAAATTTATCATATGGATATCAAAGCCTTGTTGCGTCTTGCTTTCAGCTTTTTGCATAGAACATAGCTGATCCTGTTGAATAGTTGCGCCCCTCTACAACTACTCAACGAGAGAATTAGGGTTTCAGGCTTCAGATAAGCTAGAAAATAGGGTATGTACTACTGATTTCTGAGTAGTACTTAGGTCATAAGTAGTCCAAACCTGTACTATTCAAGGTTTTCACGAATTACAGCTAAGGACAAAAAGCTAAGTGTTGCCCTAGCCTGTATTTCAAGGCGATGTGATAAAGAATTACACGTATCTCGGCGTGCGACTCGTTCCTGCCCAAGTCAAGCCCCTCCACAAGGTTTGAAATAAAGC
>NZ_JACJPK010000111.1:0-27722 GCF_014696035.1 Trichocoleus sp. FACHB-262
TGGTGGTGGCAATGAATTGCTGGAGTGAATCCATTTCTTGTGAGTTAGTTACGAGTCCTTCTCTCAGCCTAATAACTTCTCCTTATCCTTACAACTTGATTAGGATTGCTATATTTGTACCTACTGCGATACTCAGTGTGTCAGACAGATAAGGTGGACGATATGCCCAACTGGAAAAGGCAACAGTGTCACCATCACTTGTCCCTGGACGCAAACAGACTCCAAAGGGACATGTGTTATCCCGATTTATCCATCGCTCCCAAAGACGAGTAGGGCGAATGAGCTCTGATTTCGCCTCTTCTGTGTTGTGAACCCACAACAGTTCCAACATCGCGTTGTGAAAAAAGAAACGGCGATTGGCCGTGCCTTGCCCAGGATGTGTATTAGATGTCCCCTCTACTAAACCGAATGATACTAAACGATCAGCTTCGCGAGCACCAATATCAGTACAGATAAAGAGATGGTCAAATTCAAACCCCATAGTTTCAAAGCTAGTTAAGGATAAGTTTACTCAGCTCTCAAGTTTAATGAGTCTAATAGATAAACCCCAAATACCATCAACACCAATGACCCAAGCTACTTGACTATTAATTAAGCGGAACTACGTCGAGCTAATTTCTTTATAGAGCAGACAGGCCGAAAACCATCAGCCTAATTCCTCAATGAGATGATTAGGCTGATGATTATTCTGTATAACACCCTAATGAAGCTGATTGCACGGAATTGTTCAGCACTGCTTCAGGCTAATTTCCTTCGCCCCTCTGCCTAAGATGGCAAGAACCGGATTAGATCGAATTTGATGGGAGGCGCGATCCTCTAGTAACCACCGCAACAACTCAAAGAGCCTTCCCAGAGGCATGAGGGCACTTAAAGGTCAGGCGATCGCACGACTAACGGGGCTAAATTAGTGGCTTCAGTTCTTATGGCAGGATGATTGTTAGTGGTAGTTGGGACGATACAGTGCGAATCTGGGATGTCAGAACGGGTAAGCCTATTGGTCAACCTCTGCATGGGCATGAAAGGAGAGTTAGTGCTGTTGCCTTCAGTCTTGATGGCAAGACCATCGCTAGTGGAGGCGATGATAATACAGTGCGACTTTAGTCAATTGCTAAAGTATCTTCTTGGCAAGGCTTACTTCAGCAAGGCTGGGAAGAATTACGATATCACCTACTCTAATTAAGCCGAAAAATCATATTGCCAGAGAAGCCAGACACGCTTGCCAGCGCTATGTCTGGCTCAATCAGTAGAACCAAGTATGGTGCAGTTAGTCCAACAATTCAATCACCGGCTACGTTGGCTCCATCTTCTCTTTAAGCGGATGCGTTAGAGCCAAAGGCATCTACCCATCTCCCACCCAAATTTTCAAACCCATATTCAGCAGACTGGTCAGGGCGATCGCCACCAAGTCATCGCCCAAACGTCAGGTGGAACAGCGATCGCCAACCTCGAACAACACTTTTATCTGTTTTCTCAGGAAAGCTTACTCAACTTTGGTCAGTTCTTGACAATTTGGACGATCGTCGCTTGTTTAAATTGCTGTAATCCCGCATCTTCCATGAGGGCAGACCAGTCCTCAATGGCAGCGCGATCGCCAGGATTGTGATACCGCTGCAAGGCAATCTGCGCTACTACATCCTGCCAAATGCCCTGTTCTGCCAAGGCTGCTAGACGATTGTTGAGTGTGGCAGTAGGCAGTTTCACCCGTTCAACCCAGCTGCTAATCACCGCGACGCTGGAATCATCAGGATCGCAGCCTACAGTGACTTGCCAGAAATACTTCTGTCCTACCTGTAAAGCAGGCGCAGAGTTGGGCAAAGAAATCCCTACAACCCCTGGCTTTCCGGTCAGCTTAAAGGTGACACTATGGAGTTGCCTAGTTCGAGTTTCGTTCTGTAAGGTGAATTGTGCTGTTTGGGTATCTAAGGGTGGTAGGTAAACAAAAAATGTTGGCCGCTCGGAAGCGGTTTTGTCTACTGTCGTTTTGTTGCTAGCTACCTTTTCCTGAGCCTGAGGCGGAGGGACTAAAGCCGCTGGCATTTGAGTGCCACAGCTACTACCAGAGCGACTAAACCCTCCAGTCCGATAATGGGAAGGCCGCACGCCCACACGGAAATTAAGCCGCCGCGATCGCGTCATCAATGTCCCTTGCGTTGGTAAAGCTGTCGCTACTGGCATCAGTTCGATCGCAGCCATACTAGCTAATAACACTGATAGTGTACCTATCTTCATTCCTTGCCATAGCTGCATACAGTATCCCCTTGCTATAGAACCCATTTGATATCTGTTTAGGTGCCAATCTTCTAAGCAGCAGTCTGATAAAGCAGAGATTGGCAATGGCACGGCTCAATTTCTGCTCAAAGTTCTTAACCAACTTTTATACCGCTCCATCCGTACATTCGAGCGTTCAATGATCCACCACATTGCCACTACAACAAATTCCGTTTTTCCTTGGGCCACTTTTTAAGCTTTTGTCGGTTTGGGGGTCACTTCGAATCGAATCTTGCTCATAATCTGCGGATAAAGTTCTTGTGGGGTTGAGCCGACGTATGGGCAATAAAAGTACAAGATAGGCCTAAAACCCCTGCACCGTTGTTCGTGGTAGCGGTACCGCTACCACGAACAACGGTGGATAATTAGATTTGTCAGAAAATAGAATGAAAAATCCTTGAAGCCTTACACAGCACTACTCGAATATCATTGTTTCAATTCTTGGTGCTGTCAAACTGAAATTGATGCCTCACTCTATTCAACCACTCATCTGTGTGAGTTAAATAAGAGACCATCTAGTGTAGAATACTGCATCTTGCTTAGAAGTAGCAAAGGCAGCAGCTTTACCAAAGGATATGACTGATTGTTACTTAATGTCTGGGGTTACTTCCCACTACAGTCTTAACCGATTATCAGTGTAAAGATAACTCTTGATATTGTAAGAAACTAGGTAACCCATCTAGATAGGAATGGCTGTGCATGATTAGCCCCCGCAGGCACAAAAAAACCATTCTGTTTTTGGCAGCTAACCCCAAGGCTTCTACTCCACTTCGGCTAGGAGAAGAAGTCAATGAGATTGATGAGGGGTTGCAGCGCTCCAAGCAGCGCAACAAGTTTCAATTGGAACAAAAGTGGGCAGTCACTCCGCGTGAAATGCGACGAGCTGTGTTGGAATTGGAACCACAGATTGTGCATTTCTCAGGGCATGGAGTTGGGGAAGGTGGTTTAGCCCTAGAGGATGAGTTAGGCCAAGTCAAATTGGTCAGTGCTAAGGCTTTAGCAAGTTTGTTTGATTTGTTTAAGGAGCAGGTTGAGTGCGTTGTCCTGAATGCTTGCTATTCCGAATTGCAGGCCAATGCGATCGCCCGTCATATTCCCTACGTGATTGGTATGAGCCAGGAAGTGGGGGATCAGGCAGCCCGAGAATTTGCTGTCGGGTTTTATGATGCTTTAGCGAGTGGGAGATCGATTGAGTTTGCCTATAACTATGGCTGCACCAGTATTAGCATGGAGGGCATTCCAGAGGAACTGACTCCTGTCCTCAAGAAGCAATCAGAGATACTCTCTGAACCTGAACCTGTTCAAGAAGTGAATGAGGGTAGTGAAGCATGCCCTCTAATAGCTTTATCAGCCTCGCGATCGCTGAAAATGGTTTCAAGTTATTTCTTGGAGACCCCAGAGGGTTCTGTTAGCTTGAAGTCGCCTCTTTATGTCGAGCGTCCACCGATTGAATCCAGTTGCTATCAAGAAATCCTCAAGCCAGGGGCTTTAATTCGGGTCAAGGCACCTCGGCAGATGGGTAAATCGTCTTTAATGCAGCGGATTTTGTATCAAGCAGAGCAGCAGGGACATCGAGTGGTTTATCTGAACTTGCAATCAGTAGATAGTGAGTTCCTGAATAACATCGACCAGTTTCTGCAATGGTTCTGCGCTAGCGTGGCAAATGAGCTAAACCTAGACGATCGCCTCAGCGAGCTGTGGAAAGGAGTGTTGGGCAGCAAAAACAAATGCACCAACTACTTCCAGCGCTATCTGTTCGCAACCCTGAACGAGCCCTTAACGTTGGGGCTAGATGAGGTAGATCAAGTCTTTCAGCACTTGGAGGTGGCTCAAGACTTTTTTGGGTTACTACGCTTCTGGCATGAGAAAAGTAAGAACGATGCTACTTGGCAGAAATTCCGCTTGGTGATTGCTCATTCCAGGGAGGTGTACATTCCTCTGAACATCAATCAATCACCGTTTAATGTTGGATTGCCCATTGAGTTACCGGAGTTGAACCAGACTCAGGTGAGCGACTTAGTGCAGCGACATGGCCTCGGTTGGTCTAGCTCTGAAATTGATCAACTTAGGAGCGTGGTGGATGGGCACCCTTATTTAGTTCGCAGAGCGCTGTATGAGATTGCGAAAGGCAATCTAACGCTGGAGAAATTCCTGGCGATCGCACCGACGGAGGAAGGGCTTTACAGCGACCATCTGCGACGGCATCTAGAGAACTTGCGGAATGACCCGCAGTTGGAGGCAGCGATGAAACAAGTTGTCATGGCCGAGGGACCCGTGCGGATAGAGTCGAGTCTAGGCTTTAAGCTGCACAGTATGGGGTTAGTGGAGCGTCGTGGCAATGATGTCTTGCCGCTGTGTAACCTCTACCAGATTTACTTCCGCGATCGCTTGGGAGTAGGCTAATGAACCCGATTTTGCCAAGCCATAGCGACTATCAGGTGGGAGGAAGCTTACCACTTGATGCAACGAATTATGTAACCCGGCAAGCCGACCAAGAGTTTTATGAAGGATTGAAGGCAGGCGAGTTTTGTTATGTCTTGAATTCACGGCAAATGGGCAAATCTAGTTTGCGCGTGCGGACGATGCAGCGCTTGAAACAAGCAGGATTTGCCTGTGCTGCGATCGACATCACTTCGATTGGGGCAGCGGACACAACGGTAGAACAGTGGTACGCCGGACTCATTGACTACTTAATCACTGACTTGAACCTGTATGCCCAGTTTGATCTCAATGATTGGTGGCAGCAGCAGGAGTTACTTTCTCCAGTGCAACGCTTCAGCAAGTTTATTAGTGAAGTCTTGCTCGTCCTAGTACCGCAAAGCATTGTTGTGTTTGTTGATGAGATCGATAGTGTATTGACACTGCCCTTTAACCAAGATGACTTTTTTGCGGTCATTCGAGACTGTTATAACCGTCGAGCCGATCAGCCTGCTTATAATCGCCTAACCTTTGCCTTGATCGGGGTTGCTACTCCCTCGGATTTAATCCAAGACCGCCGTCGGACGCCTTTTAATATTGGTCGGGCTATCGAGTTGACAGGGTTTCAACTTGCCGAAGCCCAACCTTTGAAACTGGGATTAGCAGAACGCGCCACTGATCCTCAAGCAGTACTCCGAACCATTCTAGATTGGACAGGGGGACAGCCATTTTTGACCCAAAAGCTATGTAAGCTGGTGCGCCAGGTAGAAACAGAAATCCCCGTTGGAAAAGAAGCCCACTGGGTGACAGAGCTAGTGCGCTGTAAAGTGATTGACAACTGGGAAGCTCAAGATCAGCCAGAGCATTTACGCACTATTCGCGATCGCCTTCTCTACAGTGGTAGCCAAAATACGGGACGCTTGTTGGGGCTATATCAGCAGATTTTGCAGCAGGAAGGGCTGACAGCAGATGACAGCCTGGAGCAGATGAAACTGCGGTTGACGGGTCTGGTGGTGAAGCAGCAGGGCAAGCTTCGGGTTTACAACCAAATCTATGCCGCTGTGTTTAATGCCACCTGGCTAGAAGAGGCGTTGGCTGAGTTACGTCCTTATGCAGAATCGATCACGGCTTGGGAGAGGTCGGGACGGCAGGATGAGTCTCGCTTACTGCAAGGGGAGGCGTTACGGGAAGCCCAAGTGTGGGCAGTCGGCAAAAGCTTGAGTGATCTAGATTTTCAATTTCTCAGGGCCAGCGAGGATTTGAGCAATCGAGCCGTTCAAGCAGCTCTAGAGGCGGAACGGCAAGCTAATCAACTGTTGACTCAAGCTAGTGAGGAAGCTCAGCAAACCCTGAAAGTAGCATTAGAGGCAGAACAACAAGCTAAGCAGACAGCTCAGCAAACCTTAACAAAAGCGAGCCGTCGAGCTGTGTTTGTCAGTAGTCTAGGCGCAGCTGCAATGATAATCTCGCTAATTGTGGCTTCTCTAGCAAGTGTGAACACTAGTCAAGCCAATAATAAGGTTAAACGTGCAACTGACCAAGCCCAACAGGCGACCGACCAAGCCCATCAAGCCGAACAGAGTGCGAGGCAAGCAAAACAGCAGGAAACAGCAGCAAAACAATCTGTTGAATTCGCTAAACAAGAGCGAGATGTCGCTAAACAGGAAGGTGCTACGGCGAAACAAGCAGTAGCCTCAGCTAAACAGGAGCAGGCGAAAGCCCAAAAAGAGCGGCAAGCGATCAGTGCTGCTAGAAACCAAGCTTTGAGGCGGCTTAACGATGCTAAACAAAGGCTAGAGGCAGCGAACACTGAGGCTAAAGCAGTTGGCCAACGTCTGAAGCAAGTGAATGTCAGTAAAGAGCAGGCCCAAGCAGCAGTAGCCACAGCTCTGACGGAACAACAAAAAGCTCAAGACAAAACTATCGCTGCTGAAGCCACCCTAGCAGCTACGAATGTGCAGCTGGTGGTTGCTTCCTCAAGAGAAGAGGTTTTAGCTGGCAAACTGTTTGCAGGATTGCTGAAAGCTTTAGAGGCGGCTCAGCAGTTTAAACAGTTATCCAAGACGTTGCAAGATGATAAGACTCAGTCTCAAGTCATAGCTGCCTTGCAAGGTTTATATGGTGTGAATGAGCGTAACTCTTTAGAACATCATGAGTCTGCGGCTTGGAGTGTGAGTTTCAGCCCAGATGGCAAGACAGTTGTTTCAGCGAGTGGTGACGGTACGATCAAGCTGTGGGATGTAGCAAGTGGTCAAGCACGAAACACCCTCAAAGGTCATGAGTCTGCGATCTGGAGCGTGAGTTTCAGCCCAGATGGCAAGACGATTGCTTCCGCGAGTGACGACAACGCGATTAAGTTGTGGGACGTACTAGGTAGTCAAGCGCGAAACACCCTTAAAGGTCATGAGTCTAGGGTTAAGAATGTAAGTTTCAGCCCAGATGGCAAGACAATTGCTTCCGCGAGTAGAGACGGTGCGATCAAGCTGTGGGATGTAGCAAGTGGTCAAGCACGAAACACGCTTACAGGTCACGAGTCTGGGGTTTTGAGCGTGAGTTTTAGTCCAGATGGCAAGACAATTGCCTCGGCAAGTGGAGACAGTACGATTAAGTTGTGGGATGTAGCAAGTAGTCAAGCACGAAACACGCTTACAGGTCATGCGTCTGAGGTTTTGAGCGTGAGTTTCAGTCCAGATGGCAAGGTAATTGCCTCGGCAAGTGGAGACAGTACGATTAAGTTGTGGGATGCAGCAAGTGGTCAAGCACGAAAGACGCTTACAGGTCATGAAGCTGTGGTCTCCAGTGTAGGCTTCAGTCCGGATGGCAAGGTAATTGCCTCGGCGAGTGCTGACGGTACGATCAAGCTGTGGGATGTAGCAAGTGGTCAAGCACTAAATACACTAAAAGGTTATGGGTCTGGAGTCAGAAGTGTGAGTTTCAGTCCAGATGGCAAGACAATTGCCTCGGCCAGCAAAGACAGCACGATCAAGCTGTGGGATGTCGTGAGTGGTCAATTACTAAACACGCTCAAAGGGCATAGGTTAGGGGTTCTAAGCGTAAGTTTTAGTCCAGATGGCAAGACGATTGCTTCGGCGAGTGACGACAACACGATTAAGTTGTGGGATGTAGCGAGTGGTCAAGCACTCAATACGCTTAAAGGTCATGAAGCTGCAGTCTTAAGTGTAAGTTTCAGTCCAGATGGCAAGACAATTGCCTCGGCGAGCGACGACAACACAATCAAGCTGTGGTCCTGGGGGGATGTTGATCAACTCATAGTAACGAATTGCAACTGGATTCAGGCTTACCTCATCACTCATCCAGAAAATGCCTATCTCTGTAAAAGCGATCCTGTTCAGAATTACCAAGGAGCACCGCCCTAATGGCGCATCTCACCTCACTCACATGGAAAGACGGCACGACTCTCTATATCGAAGCTACTGAGCAAAATAGCTTTCCTACTAGCTCCCTTACCAGCTAGGACCATAATCCTAAGTGGACCTTCTTTCCAGTTACTTCTCCTTTATCTGGAGATCAGAGATTTTAAGCTGTCGAAAATACTATCCGCTCTGATACGGCCTACACCCTAAGAGCTTTTAAGAATATCGCGATCGCCGAAGTCAGCGAAGTTACTCCTAAGTTTGAAGTTAACGTTGATATCCAGGCAGGCTTGCCTTACATTGCCAATGACAAAACGGGATGTAGGACCGAAGTCATCATGAAATGCGTCTTTTCATCAAGCAGCACACAGAGAAGTAAGTCAGTCTATTGGTCTGTGAACCTTTAGCTGATGGTAGAGCTAACGCAGTTACGTCTTTGCACTAGGTCTTTTTGAGAGTTGCTCTCTTGCAGCAAGCCATAGATTTGCTAATCGAGTTCCACATATCTTGGTGTGTCAGCGTTAGCTCATATCCCCAACTATCTTTATGTTTCTTCTGCATCTGCTACCGAATGAGGCAAACCGTTCAATAGCTTGCAAAAGAGCCGATCGCACTGGGGGAGGTCTGTGGAATTCTGGTTTAAAGGGTACCCTTTCGGGTGCTGCCAAAGCTCTTTCTGCTTTTTAGAGTTGAGATACAAGGCATAGAAAGCAGTTCCGCCTTGACTAAGCCTTAAACACTGCAGTCTACATAGTCCCTGAGTCTTGATCTACAAAGGAGCAACACTGTGCCTACTGTTATTGGTGCGATAAAAGATAAGTGGATGTCTATAGGAGGGAACAGCTCTTTCCTAGGTGCACCACAGACCGACGAACTAGGATGTCCTGATGGAGTGGGTCGATTCAACCACTTCCAGGGCGGCTCAATCTACTGGACTCCTGCGACTGGAGCTCAAGTCATTTACGGATTGATTCGAGAAAAATGGGCTTCGATGGGCTGGGAAACCTCCTTCTTGGGCTACCCTGTGACCGATGAACTAGGATGTCCTGATGGAGTGGGTCGATTCAACCATTTCCAGGGTGGGTCAATCTATTGGACTCCTCAGACTGGAGCACAACTAATCTATGGTTCCATTCGAGAAAAATGGGCTTCGATGGGCTGGGAAACCTCCTTCTTAGGCTACCCCGTGACTGATGAACTAGGATGTCCTGATGGAGTGGGGCGCTTCAACCACTTCCAGGGTGGGTCAATCTATTGGACTCCAAACACTGGAGCCCATTTTGTTATAGGTCTCATTCGAGATGCTTGGGCATCCCAAGGGTGGGAAACGGGCAGCTTGGGTTATCCTCGCACTGATGAACTAGTAACAGAAGGCACCAATGGTCAAGGTAGACATAGCATCTTTGAGGGTGGAGAAATTTACTGGACGCCTGCAGGGGGAACGAAAGTAAAACTCTATCAAACTAATATAGAAATCTGGTTTTCAGGATTTCGTTGCCTAGACGAATCCAACGAATGGTCAGGTAGTGATGAGCCTTACATGTTCTTAGGAGTTTCTACTTCTGGACAAGCGCAGACACCTCATGAGACTGGGGTGATTTCGGTAGATAAGGGTAATGTTATCCGCTCTGCAACTAGGCTGTACTCTGGTGTTGCAGAGGACGTCATTTTGGCAGTGGTAATCCGCGAAAATGATGAAGGTGACCCACATGCTTTCTCTGGAGCTTTCAGGTCAATTCTAGAGATGGGTAATACTGCGCTTAAAGTTAAGACGGGTGCTTCAGTTCCTAGCAACGTGGTTCAACTGATATCCAATAAGCTGAGTGAGTTGGTTGGTGCAGGGGATGATGATGTAGGCAGACGTGCTGAATTGTTAACGAAGGATAATTTGATTCGGATGGCAAGGCAAGCTGAGAGTGGTGACCCCGTAGCTGATTTCACTTGGGACTTGGGCAGTGATAGTGAAGGAATCTATCGCTTATACTTCTTTGTTCGGAAGGTTTGAGGGCATCAGTGCGATCGCATCTACAACGTATTAGCTCCTGTCCTTTAAGGAACATTCATCGGTATTTAAGCATAGCTATAGGGTTGAGCTGAACCTGTAGCTATGCTTGCAAAGCTTATATAGTAGGAGATCTAACGTTTAGCTGTTACGTTATGGCCTTTGATCAACGGAGTTGAAACTAAGCCTATCTACATCAGCTACGGTCCCCACTGTAAGCAGACAATTTGGAGCTTTACACAGAAGAGGACAGACCAAGGAGAAGAATTGCAAGTTCTGGTTAATCAGCTTTTTTAGGAAACTCGCATTTGACGGTGATTTCCATGCTACAGCCGCCTTTGGCATTGGCAATGTAGGGAATGCCTGCTTCACTGCTGATGTTCACGCCAAACTTAAGAGTAACTTCGCTGACCTCGGCGATCGCGACATTCTTAAAGGCATTGAGGGTGTAGGTGGTATAGGCCCGAATGGTATGCTCGATCGCTTGGAAGGTTTGAGTTTGTTTTTTAGCAGGTGTCTCAAAGACAATGCCACCGCCACGCTTGATATCATTCTCAACCGACGGGTTAGGAACAACTACGTCAGGTGTTGAACTGGAACGGTCGATCGCTTCGATGTAGATCGTAGTTCCATCTTCGAGGATTATTGGGGTAAGTTGTCCCATTAGTAATTAACGGTTACAGTTTGTCAGCTACAGTTTAGCGTTGCTCGGAGTTGATCCAAGGGGTGAGTTGCTTTACTTCACAGCCATGAGCAGCGCTGAGGCTGCTCGTGATCGCTGGGACTGATGGCTTGGTCATTAAATAGGTTTTAGGAGTGGGCGTAGCTGTCATTAACGGTCATCAACTGTACTCCCTATAGATTCTGTCTTGGATATATCGTACGAATTTTATGGAGATCTCTTGGACTGATTTTCCTTGGCTAGTTCTTGAGCACGGGTCACTGGATCAAAGGTGCGGCGGGGGTCCCATTTTTGGGCAGTTTTGAGTCCTTGGATGGCCGCCTCAATATTGCCGGAGCGAGCGAGCTCTTCGCTGTCGGCAACGAGGTTAAGGGCAGCGGCGCGGAGTCGTTCCGGAGTTTGACAAG
Source organism: Trichocoleus sp. FACHB-262 (assembly GCF_014696035.1). NCBI lineage: Bacteria > Bacillati > Cyanobacteriota > Cyanophyceae > Leptolyngbyales > Trichocoleusaceae > Trichocoleus > Trichocoleus sp. FACHB-262. The sequence continues at coordinate 11,152 of NZ_JACJPK010000111.1, forward strand.
TGGGTAGAGTTTGTAGGGTTTGCGGTGTTGTAATCAAATAATTGTGCAGCCAGGCGCAGCCCCGTGCCAACAAGCCATCCAAGTTTTCCACTGGCCACACCCGGGCTGTCTTGTCCCCTGAAGCAGTGAGGATGCGCTTGCCATCCGGGCTAAACTGCGCTGCATTGACATAGGCTTCATGACCCGCGAGTTTAGCAACTTCCTGGCCGCTCTGAGCATCCCACACCCGTGCCGTGCTGTCCCCGGATGCAGTGACGATGCGCTTGCCATCCGGGCTAAACTGCGCTGCATTGACATTGGATTCATGACCCGTGAGTATAGCAACTTCCTGACCGCTCTGAGCATCCCACACCCGTGCCGTGTCGTCCTCTGAAGCTGTGACGATGCGTTTGCCATCCGGGCTAAACTGCGCCTCAATGACACCTTCTTCATGACCCATGAGTATAGCAACTTCCTGGCCGCTCTCGGCATCCCATACCCGTGCCGTCCAGTCCCTGGATGCAGTGACAATGCGTTTGCCATCTGGGCTAAACTGCGCTGCATAGACACTGTCTTCATGACCCGCGAGTTTGGCAACTTCCTGACTGCTCTCGGCATCCCACACCCGTGCCGTGTCATCTTCTGAAACTGTGACAATGCGTTTGCCATCTGGGCTAAACTGCGCTGCATTGACACTGCCTTTATGACCCGCGAGTTTGGCAACTTCCTGACCGCTCTGAGCATCCCACACCCGTGCTGTCTTGTCATATAACAACGCAGTGACGATACGTTTGCCATCCGGGCTAAACTGGGCCGTCTTGACAATGGAGCTATGCGCTAATAGCGTTTGATGTTGCCACGGTTGAAGAGCCCTGTTTTCAACTTGATCCAGCGTTGTCTGGAGGGCATAGATAGGGCTAGCAGCAAAACCTGTTTGTCCTTTAGTCTGGAACAAATTATGGGCACGCTCCCCCACTTGCATAGCATCCACTAAGCCCCTCAACTGTTCAAACTTGGCACGATTTAGCGCTGCCAACCCATCTTTTTCTAGGCTGTTCACCTGCAAAATTGTTGCTTGGCTATCTTGAGCTTGGTTTAGACCAGCCTTTGCTTGGTCTAAATTGCTTTGAGTTGTTGCTAACTGTGCTTGAGCTATCTTCACCTGATTCTGTGCCGCTAGCTCCGCCTGTTCTGCCTGAGTTTTCCCCTGGGTGACCTGCTCCAGTTGTATCTTCGCCTGCTGTACCTGTTGCTGTGCTTCTTGGTATTGCTGACGAGCACTTTGTTCCTTTGCCCGTGCTTGTTGGTACTTACGCTCTGCGTCCCGTGCTTCGGTTTCTGCCGTTGCGGCCTGGGTCAGCGTTGCCTGTAAATTGTTATCCAGCTTGACCTTATCTGCCACAAGCTGTGTTTTGTCCGCTGCTAACCGATCCTTATCCGCTACAAGTTTCGTTTTGTCTGTTTCTAACTGCTCCTTATCCTGTCTTGCTTCTGTCACTTCCCTCAGGGCAGTATCGCGATCGGCCCCAGCCTTAATGGATGTCGGTATCGTAACCCCCGCTACTACCAAGGCCGCCACTGCCCCTACCAAACTGAATAAATTGCGCCGATTCGCCTTCCGGGTTGCTGCCGTCAAGATCTGATTTGCTTCTTGCTCTGTTGCCAATCGGGCCTGCACGTCTCGCTTCTCCAGCTCTTGGCTGGCATCCAAAAAGCGTCGATCGTCATCCCCTAAGCTTTTCCCTTCGGCCCAAGTTCGGGCGTCCTGTAATGCTTGCCCTCGCAGCAACCGCGATTCATCCTGACATCCTGCTACGAGCCAAGCCGCGATCGCTCCTCCATAAGGTCTTAACTCCGCCAGCGATCGCTCCAGCCAATCTCGATTAAATACCTGCTCATAAATGCGGTTGTAAACGCGCAGTTTGCCATTCCGCTTCACCACCAAGCCTGTCAGCCGCAACTCCACTTGTTCTGAGCTGTCATCCGCCGCAATCTCCCCTTGTTGCAAAATCTGTTGATACAATCCCAGCAACCGTCCGGTGCGTTGTTCACCACTTAGTAAGAGGCGATCGCGAATTGTCTTCAGGTGGGGGGGGATATCCTGTGTCTCCCAGTTATCAATGACTTTGGTTTGTACTAACTGCTCAACCCATTGGCTCTCCTGACCTGCCATTGGTTCAGAATCTGTCACTTGAGCTAACTTACACAGCTTTTGCGTTAAAAACGGTTGCCCCCCGGTCCAGTCCAAAATCGCTTGTAATAACACCTCCGGATGGCTGGTTTTGGCAGCAAGTCCGAGCATCAATGGTTGTGCTTCTGACCACTGAAACCCCGTCAGGTCAATAGGTCGCCCAATATTAAACGGAGTAATTTGCTTGTTCTGAATCAAATCCGATGGCGTTGCTACTCCAAATAGTGCAAACGTTAGACGGCGATACTCCAGTTCATCCGCCCGTCGGTTATAACTTTCCCGCAGTGCCCCAAAGAAGTCATCCCGGAACGATAAGCTTAGCGTCAGGTCAACCTCATCAATGAAAATCACGATCGGTTGAGGTACAGAAGGCAGCAATAGCGATTCCAAGAACTCGACAAACCTCTGGACATACGAAAGGCGAGGTTGTTCTGTCCACCAAGTATTCAGATTGAATTGGCGATGTAAGCCCAGCGATCGAGCAATGCGGCTGATTACACCGAAATACCATTGTTCCTCCGTCGCTGAAGTGCCGATTCCCTGCAAATCTACTGCCGCGCAGGCAATCCCTTCACCCCGCAATCGCTGAAGCGTTCGTACCTTCAAGCTTGATTTCCCCATTTGACGGGCATTCAGCACATAGCAAAACTGCCCCGCCTTCAACCCCTCATAAAGCTCATCATCAGCTTTCCGCTTTACATAGGTCGGCGCATCAATTAGTAGCGCACCTCCCTCACTCTGATAGTCGTAGGGTACTGAAGGTGTATCGTTCATCGACTACCCCCCAACACATCCTGGAAATAGTTGCGGTATAGGTTGCATAGCGGTACTACCTCATTCCCTTCGAATCGCACCAAGCCCATATTCGCTAACTTAGAAGCCTGTGCGATCGGTAGTTGTACAGGATGGTCGGACGCAACCACCTGCTTCATTGCCGTATTCAGTTGCCGCTCCTGCAAATTTCCTAAATGCCGCTTTAGGTGGGCAGCAAACATGCCTGCTTGGGTGGGAGCAACCTGCAAAAATTGAGCTAACGCCAGCGCCCCTGAGGCAATTTGCTGAAGTGCGACTCGTGCTAAATAGGGCTGTCCACCCACCATTGCCATTAGCGAATCTAGCTCCGCTTCTGTCCATGCCAAGCCATGCCGTTGCACAAGGTCGTTTAACTGTGCCCGATTTAACGGAGGCAACTCGATTGGTACCCCTACATTAAACGGCGATTGGTTAATATTTAGGGGAATGTAGACTTCCTCGGAATGGGTAATTACCAGCCGCAGGTTACACCACACAGGATTGATCTTCGCTTCCTCATGCCACGAGCGCAGTAGTCCAAAAAAATCACCAGCCACTTGTGGATGCTTAAAGACTTCATCCACTTCATCTAGGCACAGCACCAATGGCGCATTGATTTCTTCCAGTAAATAAAGTTCAAAGTAATCCGTGCATTTGTCCGTACTAGCAGAAACACTCTGCCAATACTCCACCACCTTATCTTGAAGCCGCAGTTTAGCAGTCACGCGCCGACACAACCATCGCAAAAAGGCATCCAAACTGGAAAAAGGTTCCTCACCAGCCTGCTGCAACTGTAACCACACCGCTCGACACCCCTGCTTGCTTGCATGGTCAAAAACTCGAATCGTCAATGAGGATTTACCCATCTGCCGTGGAGCTTTGACGCGGATGAGTGCTCCTGGTTTAACGATCGCCCCATAGCAACGGGATTCAGCCGGCGGACGCTCTGTATAAAATGGTGAATCAAGTGGTACTTGTCCGCCCGTTTCTTCTAGCTCCCCTACAGCAGCTTTAGATAAAGGAGAAACAACAGATGACTCAAGCAAAGTTTCTTCATGAAATTCAGTCGAGCATTCAGGAGGTGACAGGGAACTTTTTTCCTGCACTTCCCCTTCTGGCTTTCCAGTCTTATGCTCTAGAACCGGGGTTAAATACTCCGGAATCCCCGCCATCCGAATGCCTTTACAGCCTTCTTTATAGGCACGTTCGATCGAAAGCCCTGCTCCTAAAGCATCGTAAAAACCCACCGCAAATTCCAACGCCGCTTTATCCCCCACCTCCTGATTCATACCAATCACGTAGGGAACATGCTGGGCGATCGCCTTGGCTTGCACCTCCGAGTAGCATGCGTTCAGTAGGACGCATTCGACCTGGTCCGCATCTTCAAACAAGCCAATTAGTGCATCCGAGGTCAGCAACTCAGCTTGCCCAAGCTCATTTTCAATTAACAGCCCTGGCTCTCCAGCACCATGTCCCGAAAAATGGACAATTTGGGGAGCATAGTCTAGCATTGCTCTCCGAACATCTCGACGCCGAGTCGCCCACTGAGGCTTCAAATCGAACCGACTCCGGTTCTTTGAGCCTTTTAGTGCCTCACTCACATCCCGAAATTCTTCATCAAGACGCAACTTTGCCGAATTCTTAGGGTTTGTTGCCAGGAAGAGAATTGTCCTTTTCTTGCGTGCCGAAGTGCTACTCATAAGGAATCAGACAATTGGGATAGTTGGTGGACAATGCTGCCCGCTTCGGTATTTCCAACAATCTATACGCTTCCAGAAACCCTTGCAGCAAATAACACAATCTGGTTACCTTTTTTAGCAATCCAAGCGTTGTGCCACTGTAACCCTAGAATTGTGTGCTGTTGAGTAGATTTTAGTAGTTCCATTCGATACAGACTTGTATCTTTACACCTACTTTCTCAGGCACTTCTACTATCGCTGGTGATTGCTGCCGCTTTCAGAATTGTTTGCAGGTAAGTTACAAATTTTCGGTTGGGTTATTTACTACGCAACTGCTTCTCTAGAAAAATTTCTAGCAGGACTGACAAACTGTACTAGACTTTTTCAACGTTTAATACAGAAGCCACGAATGGTTTTTGACGTTTTCTCATGCTGAATCCCAAGTCCTTCTCAGTAAGCTCAGAATTATGATTATTACGATCGCAAGTTTCAAAGGTGGTGTTGGCAAGACGACCACAGCCCTACATTTAGCTGAGTATCTAGGTAAGCGCCGGAAGGGCAACAAAGTCATCTTGTTAGATGGAGACCCTAACCGAAGCGCACTGAGCTGGTATGAGCGTGGTCAGCAGAAGGCAGCATTTACTGTGATGGATGGCGATGAGGAGCCATCGGCCTTTGATCATCTGGTTGTTGACACCCCTGCCCGCACTGATCCCACTGAACTTTTACCATTAGCTTCTGCTAGCGACTTGCTGATCATCCCTTCTGAGATTTCTATATTCTCGTTAGAAGCCACCATTTCTACTGTTAGCACTTTGCGATCGCTGTCTGATGATAAGTACCGCATCCTTTTAACCATGCTGCCGACTCGGGGTCTCAAAAGAGAGGTGAATGCCAGAGAAGCACTTAACGAGGCAGGACTAAAGGTGTTTAATACAGGTATTAAAGCTAGAACTGTGTACCAAGATTCGGCATTAGAAGGTTTGTCAGTTGCAGATTTGCGCGGTGATGCTGCTACTGCTGCATGGAATGATTATCAGGCATTGGGTAAAGAAATCTGGAAGGGTTGGGGAACAAAATGAGCGTCAGTAGGTTAACTGGGGCGTTAGCGATCGCGAAGAGCAGAAGTGTAGAAACACCATCGTCAACTGCCACTTTGTCTCTAGATAGCATCACAGATCGAGTGGATGGCGATACCCGTCCGCTGAATCCTGCCCATATTGAAGCATTGGCAGATAGCATTGCGGTTGTAGGGCTAATCGCTCCCATTGCAGTTGATAGTCAGGGCAGGCTTTTAGCAGGAGGGCATCGACGAGCCGCGATCGCACTATTACGGGAGCAAGATCCAGAAGCCTACGCTAAACAGTTTCTTAATGGACAAGTTCCAATTCGCCGCTACGATTTTGATAGTGAGACTGAGCCAGACAAAGCGCTGGCAATTGAAGCTACTGAAAATGAGAAGCGTAGAGACTACACACCCGCTGAAGTCAGAGCGATCGCGGATCGGTTAAGGGCAGCTGGTTATAGAGACGCGCCCGGGAAACCCAAAAAAGGGGAAAAAGCCTTACGTCCTGCTCTAGAGTTAATCATTGGCAAGTCGATTAGGCAGGTGAGGCGGTATCTGAATGATGCCCCTGATGCCCGCGCAGAAAATGGTGAGCAAAACCAGGACAACCAAACCCGGACAGATGTCCTAGTTTTGAATCGAGCGCTAGTTGGCCTCCAAAAATGGACCACTTTCGCTAATGAATATGATGAACCAGGCACGGCTGTTAAAGGTTTACAAAGCCGTGTGAAGCGTATGATGCGAGACATTGAGAAGGCGATCGCCGAGTTGGAGGGCGAGTAGGCATCATGATTGCAGAAAAGCTATGAGCTATGACGGACGCTGAAGCACAAGCACTGACCATCCTCGACTCCTTAACAAAAGTCTCCTTCTCTAACTGTGTCCCGATTAGCAGAGACTTTACCGAGCTGACTACAAGACCAGGCATTTATGCAGTTAGGCACCGCACTGAGGGTTTGCTATATGTAAGCAAGGCTCAAGATATTAAGGAGCGCTTTAGAGGTGGACATAAATCTCTAATCTGGGCATGGCTGGCGGATTATGACCATAGAGACGTGGCGATCGCCACTCATGCTATCGACTTCATGCAATGGCGATCGCTATCAGCAGAGTTAGAGCGCATTATTCTGCAAGCTAGCAAACCACCGTTCAATGCTCGCATACCGATGAGGGACTAACTATGTTGCCGACTGTTGGACAAGAAACTACAGAGCATCTCAGTCCAGTTGTAGCCCGCATGATCTTGGTGGCGCTGCCTGACCATGTTAGAGAAGCCTTTGAGCGACGGGCGGCTGAGATTGAATACCCCGTAGAGGCAGTGTTAGAGATGGCACTGGCTGGCTTTCTTGATAGTGAATGTCTAAATTTCTCCGATTGCAAACCTCGCTATTAAATGTTCAAGGGTAAGGCGATCGACCGCAGGAACTTTGCCCTCATTTGAGATCGCCTAGGGTTGGATTTGGAGAATATGGTGTCGATCAACAATGTGGTTCTAGACCTAATGACCTAGCGATCGCTCTCAGCTTAATGCCTTAGTGCAAGAGGTTAGGCAAAAGGTCTACGCCAGTATTCAAAAGCAATGTGGCACCATGCGGTTATTGGGTATGGTGCGGACCTGATTGCAGCTTGAGACGTAGCTCAATCCACATTGAAAGCAGAGAGCGATCGCGAATCTTCTATAACTGCGATCGCTCTCTGCTTGGTAGGTTAAGGCTAAATTCAATCAGTTACGTCAGTTTTACGCTTGATGGCATTTTCAACGATCTGTCGTGCCAAGTGCACGCCTGGGGCCGCCTTTTTTTCCTTAGTTCGTTTATCGTAAATTGCTCGTTGGGTCTCTGGGCTATGGTGCATTGCGATCGCCACCGCATTCATGTCAGCATCAGAACAGCCTAGTTCCATCAAGTGACTCACAAACATATCCCTTAGTAAGTGAGCTGTAACAGCCTGGCCTTTGATCCGATATGCAGCGTGTCGGATGTACTCCGATAGCGTATGTTGCTTCATCGGTTCGCGATTCTTTTGGGTGAAAAAGAAGTTGTGCTCAGCCTTGTAGGTTGCACGGAGTCCCCCAGGAAGATTCAGCTTGCTTAATCCGGAAAGCTTGGAGCAGTCATAGAGCCAAGCCTCAATATAATCGTAAAAACGAGTGCCATCTCCAAAGTCAGGGTTAGAGACCTCACATCGAAATTCCCCATAAACCTTGCCGGTTTTGTATTCATCGGGTCTTAAATAGATGTACCAGCGATTGTCTTCCCAAAGTAAGCTGTGTCCTACCTCAAGGCCCCGAATCACCTGCTGACGCATCGGGGGAATATAGGTAAAAAACGCGCACATGAGATAGCACTGGAGAGAATGGGCAGTTCCACCGAGTAGCCGTTTCTTGCCGCAGATATAAGCTGCTTGACAGCACTCTTGTCTAAGGGTTTCAACCACGTCCAACCAGTCTTCCCAAGGCAACCACTTCTTGCTGATGTCTACTGGAGAAGGAGCAGTACGCTGACGTTTACTTACATCTCGGATAAGAACTCGGATTCTTTTAATAACAGGAACGTCATCATAGCTGGCTACTTCGTGCTTATTAGTTTCAAAGCGATACAGGAACTTAGCAACGTTAAGACAGGCTCGTAGAAAGGCATACTCGGTTCCAGGATGAGCCTTACGTTCCTTTCTGATCCAAGATAAATATTTACGGAGCCTAATTTCCGTAGCATCTGCTGCTTGCATCGCCTTTCGTCTCACCTCTTCCTGACGCAAGAGCTGTTCAGCTAATTCCATCCGAACTGGGAGATTGTCAATCTCCGTCTTTAAAGGGACATATTGAATCAGCGTTTCTAAACTCAGTTCATCTGGTGGTACGTTTTCATAACGATAAAGCCAGCCTAGCCCTTGGTATGCTCCTTGCAGAGCCCATCTAACGGAAATGGGTGATTGCTTTAAGTCCTCAGAAACGAACTCTGCAAACTCAATAAACTGTTTCCGTAGTGCTTCTGGGATGACATCCCCTTTCACAGCACCTAGAGCATAATACTCTTGCCGTTTTCGCTTTGTCGTTCGGACGTATTTAGCGCAATCTTTTTTCTTTAACGGTCGTCGTTCGACCTTTGTTTCTAATTGCCACCAGTTTTGGTCATCACAAAACTCTAATAGCTTGTTAAGAGCGTGCCGATAAGTACGTTGACTGCCGCTCGGAACCTTGAGTTGCTCGTAGACGCTCATCTGGACTTCTAGAGCATTTTTTAGCTGTTCCAAGCTGATCTTTTTCATAAAAGTCTTGGCGGCTTTGATCTCTTTAGCTGAGACTCGGTTCGTTTGGGGATGCGGTAGCCCCCAACCAGGAAGTGTGTATCTGATTAAAGCTGTTTGCAGCTGATGCAAAGTCGCACTGGCTTTGTCAGGTGTTTCAGTTTTCACTTCAGCCTCGTAGTTCTGAAGCACCTCCATTAGGTTCTTAGGCCGGAGGAACTTTTTAGGAATTGTTATAGAAGCCATACCGTAGCTATTCAGGTCACATGTATGACCTGAATAGTAGCATTTATATTATAAAAAAGACAAGCTATTCCTTAAATGTATAGGCTAAAAAGTTATATATAAAGCCTCGGTTAAATGGCTGAAAAACCGCCTTGCTCTGGGATTTTCAGTTAATAAATATTAATACTTAGCCAAGATTTTGGGAGTGATCGTTATAGACGTTATAAATCATATACATGACCTAATAGTCTGCTTTCTAAGGCTTTCAGTGATATAAGAAAGTTGTGGCGTAAAACTGTCCCTGTTAAGGTCCTTAAAAAGTACACTCATGGGTAAAAAAGGCCAAAAATCGATGCGAGGACAGGCTGAGCTTTACAGGGGTGAAGTCAAGCGTCAGCGAAGTGTCATGTTGACTGATTCTGGTTTGAAAGGTCTGGATCGGTTAGCTGCTGATCTCGGGCTATCTCGCTCGGAACTAGTTGAGCGGATTGGTCGTGGCTTGATTCAAATTCAAATGCCTTCTACTTAGCTGGCAAGCTTTGCGATCGCCCAGCTGTTTGAAAACTTCTGCCTGCGATCGCCGCTGAACAACCCCTTGAGTGAGCAAATATTCCGCTGAACTTGACTCAATGCCAACAGACCTAGTTTCAGACTTTCTCAGGTAATTCTAGTCCCAACTCTTTAGCTTGTGCTGCCAGATGTTGAAGCTGTCCTTGCAGACGTTGTTGCTCGCACTCCAGTTGTCTTAACTGTTTCTCACGGACGATCGCGGCTCTAAATTTGACGACTTCAGCAGCTTTGAGATAGCGAGCCTTCTTTCCTTTGACGCGTAGCCGATATTGGGTGAAAGGCTGACCTCGTACCGTTGTTCCTCCCGGCTTCGAGGAGCCAATCCGGGTATCCACGAGAATCTTTCCCTCTGCCTGAATGGCAAGCACTTCCGCTTGGTTTTGAGGAGAAATCAATTCATCTCAAGGTAGAAGCGAACTTGGAATTGCAACAGAACACAACCTTCTTTGTAGGGGTGGTTGAAAGGTTGCTGCAACGAGGGGCAATTAGGGGTGTAATCAGGACAATTGTTTTTCAGGCCACCAACTTCTGAAGCCTTTGCTTGGTAGGAATGTTAGAAGAGGAACATTTTCTGTATGAATCCTATTGAGGAAGCACGTAGAATCAGGTACTTTCAGCTTCCGTCGCACTAACTTACAGCTATCCTGATTGCACCCCTTAATCCTCTAGCACTCGGCTTTGCTACATCGCACCGCTACCTTTGCCCCTGGTTCGTGTTCTTGTGTCCCCCTGATCAAGTCATTTGTTAGCATTTCTTTACCAAAGTACGGATAATGTTACGGTTCGTGTGTAGTAAGGGAAAGATAAAACTACATCCGCTTTGAGGATGCAGTGCGAGTACACTCACTAGCCTTGCCAGCAGTAGGAATCGATTTATGTCAGTGACCGGTCTGATTCAGGGACTCAATGCCTTTCACAGCGACTACTTCACCACAAATCGAGCCCTGTTTGAACGACTCTCGAACGGGCAGGCACCCGAAGTTCTATTCATTACTTGTTCCGATTCCCGGATTGACCCCTGCTTAATCACGCAGTCTCAGCCTGGTGAACTCTTCGTGATGCGCAATGTCGGTAATATCATTCCGTCTTATGGAGCCGCGAGTAGTGCTGAAGCCGCTGGGGTAGAGTATGCGGTCGCTGGCGTCGGGGTGCGGGACATCATTGTGTGTGGTCATTCCCATTGTGGGGCCATGAAGGGGTTGCTGCAAGTCGGCAATCTGAGTGAGCAGATGCCGCTGGTCTACGACTGGTTGAAGCGCCATGGAGAAGCGACGCGGCGCTTAGTGCTAGATAATTATGCGCACCTACAGCCCGAGCGATTGCTCAAGATCGCGATCGAGCAGAATGTGTTGACGCAGATCGAGAATTTAGAAACGTATCCTGTCATTCGGTCTAAGTTGCATAGCAGGCAGCTGAATTTGCATGCTTGGATGTATGAAATCGAGACCGGTCAGGTATTCGCTTATGATGCGGGATTAGGACAGTTTACGCTGCTAAGGCAGCGCTCCTTCCCGGTACCCGACCCATTGATTACAGCTATTTCACAGTAATCAGGGAAACCCTGTCGTTTCATTGGAATAGTCATTCAGCCGACAGAAATGCGTCCGTTAACGCCTAAGCTTGCTCGACACCATGTTGAAGACGGAGCTGACCCGAGCCTAAGGTCACACCATGACTTTGATTGCTTCCCGACTATCCATTGCTGCCTATCCTTTGGGGACGCCATCAAGATCAACCGTTAAATCGAGAACCGCAGAAGCATTGAGTTTGGCTGCCATCGTATCGGCTAGCAATTTACCGAATGTAGGCACGGGCAGGTGTAGCACCGCCTCGCAATGTGATTTTCTGCATGAATAAACGTCCCAAATTAAAGTTGTGGCTGCTAGTGTGGCACGCCAACATACCCAATCGCGCCACCGGGACGCGCACTGCGGATCGCCATTGCCATTGCAGACTCGCTGCCCACACAGTCCAGTACCGACTCTGCACAACCTTGGGTAATCTCTTGCACGGCTGCGATGAGCTACGCCCCGCCGTAGGCGATCGCACTGGTCTAGTCCCAGCACTATCCTTACCAAGGCTGCGTGGTTGGTCCAATCGTAAATTCGTTCACGTTCGTGTCTTCTGGCTGGTCGATTGCAAACGCCACAACATTGGCGACTCGATCAGGTGAAATGCCATCGATGCGCCGGTAATAATCACAACTTTGTTTTCAATCATCTGATTCCTCTTTTTGTTGAGTAACTACTGAGTTCTGCAAGAGCGAACTTGTCAGTCAGTCACTAAAGGCATACCAGCGGTTCGATGTGGCATTAGCAAAAACACGACCATCACTACACCGTTTGACCGCCATCGACGACCAAGGCGTGCCCAACAGCGAAGGTGGATGCATCCGAACACAGCCAGATGACGGCATTGGCAATTTCTTCAGGTTGACCCATCCTGCCAATTGGTTCCTGCGAGATCACTCGTTCTCGTCCTTCAGAAGTGCCGCCGCTGAAGCGAGCCATCATTGGGGTGTCGATAATTCCGGGGCACACAGCGTTGATGCGGATGTTTTGCGCGGCGTAGTCGAGAGCTGCCGCCTTGGTCAGTCCAACCACACCGTGCTTCGCAGCTACGTAAGCCGCTTGCCCTTTGAAGCCTTTGACCCCAGCCCCGGAAGAGGTATTCACGATCGCGCCGCTTCCTTGCTTGAGCATCAGTGGGATTTCGTGCTTCAGGCACAGGAACACACCGCGCAGGTTGATGTTGACGATACGGTCCCACTCCTCCTCTGTCAGGTCGGCTGTGACCGCTAGCTTCTGTTCCACGCCGGCGTTGTTGAAGGCGAAGTCCAGCCGCCCGAAGGTCTCAATGGTCTGATCCAGCGCTGCCTTCACGTCCTCAGACCGCGTCACATCGCACTTGACGGCGATTGCTCGTCCGCCGAGGTCTTCGATCATGCGGACCGTTTCTTGATTGCCCAGTTCTGAGATGTCAGCGACCACCACGTTAGCGCCCTCACGGGCAAACGCCAATGCTGTCGCTCGACCAATGCCGTTTGCTGCTCCGGTGATAAAGGCCACCTTGCCTGTAAAGTTCTGGTTGTTCATATAATTTTTTACCTTGTTTCTTGCTTTGCCCTATTGCAGATGTTGGGTGAAAAAGGATGTGAGCTTCTCAAAGGGGATCAAGTTCACCCGGTCGTACAAATCGACGTGTCCCGCATTCGGCACCCAAACGATCTCCTTCGGTTCGACCGCGCGGTTGTAGGCGTCCTCGCTGAACTCCCGGGAGTGGGCGTCGGTACCGGCGATAAAAAGCAGGGGACGATCGATCTCCTCGATCCGTTCAAGCGGGTAATAGTTCATGAACCGTACAACGCTGGCCATCGTCGGCTTCGTCGTCCGCGCCGGAGACGAGCCTTCTGGTGTGAACTCGCCGCGGGGAGTCCGGTAGAAGTCGAAGAACTCGCGCTGGACCGGGTCGGTGCTCGCCGTCAGTTCGTTCGTCGTTCCACCCACGTAAGTAGTCTCGCCGCCCGTGAACTCCACGTAACGCTGCTCCGCCGCCGCCACGATCATCTGCTGCCTTTGCTCGGCGGTCACTGACTTCCCGAGACCGTTGCGAGCCGCCGCGCCCATGTCGTACATGCTCACCGTCGCGACGACCTTGATGCGGGGGTCGATCTTGGCGGCGCTGATGACGAAGCTACCGCTGCCGCAAATTCCGAGGCCGCCGATCCGCTCCCGATCGACGAAGGGGCGGGTGCCCAGGAAGTCCACCGCCGCGCTGAAGTCCTCGGCATAAATCTCTGGCGCGACGAGGTTTCGCGGATTCCCCTCGCTCTCGCCCCAGAACGACAGGTCGATGGCTAAGGTAACGAATCCCTGTTCAGCCAGTTTTTGGGCATACAGATTTGAGCTTTGTTCTTTGACTGCGCCCATCGGGTGCCCGACAATGATTGCTGGATTCTTAACGTTCTGATTTAAGGTTTTGGGAATGAAGAGATTCCCGACAACCTGCATGTCGTATTGGTTTTTGAACGTAACTCTCTGCATCGTCACTTGGTCGCTCTTGTAGAAGTTGTCCGCCCCCTCGACCACAGCAGACTGCTGCCCAGGTGCTTGGGCGGTCTCACGCGAGACGTTTGTTTTGTCGAGTGCAAATGCTGCTGTTGTGCAGATTGCACTCATCAAGAGGGTTGGGATTAGAACGCGGTGTTTCATTGGGTTCTTCATAGGTGTAGATGGGCTTATCTAGAGGGTTAGCTTCGGTTCGACTCGTTACGCACTGACGTTTCTATTGAATTCGCTTGATTGTCACGTCTACAGAACCAGGCACATTCAATGCCTCGATGCCACTATCTATTTTTCCGAGAATCACGAGTCCGTTTGAGTATTCAAAATCTCGGTAATAGATCGCCAAATTTCCCCAGGGAGCGTAATACGCAATATCTCCAACAGACGGGTCACTGCCTGGGGGCGCATCTTCTGTCGATAATCTTCTGGGTAGATTGCTGACTTTTTCGGTACTCGCGTGGTCTTCTAACATCAGCGTTAAGGGCAGCAGGGAAACAAGATCCTGAGTTGTTTTGCTGTCAATCAACGTGGCTGTAACAACTTGGTCTTCGAGTGTGATGTTAATCTTCATACTGTTTGCCCGCTCGGTTGATATTTCAGTTGGTATCGTTGACGGGGTGCTGATGGTCATACTGTTGTCGGCACGACAGGCTGAATAGCTCAGTGACATCGTTAGGGCGAGAACCAAAATCAGCATTCTTTTCTGACAATTTTTCCCTTGATGAGAAACCATCTCAAAGGCATTAAGATCTTCCTTCATACTGCTCGTCGCTGACCTGTTCCATCCAGTCCACAACCTTGCCGTCGAGTTGTTCGTGAATGGCGATATGGGTCATGGCTGTAGTTGCCGTAGCTCCGTGCCAGTGTTTTACACTTGGCGGAATCCAGACAACATCACCAGGTCTGATCTCCTGAATTTGACCGCCCCATTGGTGAACCCAGCCAGACCCAGCCGTCACGATGAGGGTTTGCCCCAGGGGATGGGTGTGCCACGCTGTGCGCGCACCAGGCTTGAAGGTGACACGTGCGCCAGAGGCGCGTGATGGATCGTGCACCGGAAACAGAGGATTGATGCGGACACAACCCGTGAAAGAGTCGGCTGATCCTTCAGTGGAAGACTGCGAACCATTTCGCGTGATTTCTACGGTTGGGGGGCGATCGCCAGATGAGGCTTGGGTATGGCCTACCTGCGCAAATCCTAAAGTTAATAGGGAAAATGCCATGACCGGGAGCGTGAGCCGTTTCATTTTTTGTTCCTCTATGTTTTTGCTAAGTCATGCAAAGCTTTCCCACAGCGACCAATGCCTGCTGTGGATTTGATGATGCTTCTCGTGCAATCGCAAGAAGCGCTTAACTAAATAAACCTGAGTGTTCTCTTGAAGAGAAATCCAGACGCTTACAAGCAGCCGGAATCACGTTTCATTGCTTTAACCTCATTCTAGGAAGCCTGAAAGGCAAGCAATAGGATGATTGTCTAGGATGGTTGTACAATCCTGCAAACTTGCACCCGCTTCAATTCAAGTCACGCTAGATTTTTTACAGGCTTAGCCGTCAAACCCTTGTCTTTACCTTGATGTGTCCATAAATCTATTGGAACAGGCACAAGAAATGAATGCTGCAAGAACGAGTGAAAAGTCTGGTAGAGCGTTGATGAATAACCCTCAGGCAAAGCGTGAGGTAGAACGAGCGCAAGCCAACCGAGAGGAACTAACGGAGCGAATGGCCCAAGCGATTCGTACTGATGGAGCGATCGAGCCGCTGAAAGGATTGCACTTTTACCGTGCCTCTTCCCCTTCGGAATGCTTTCATAGTGTCTCTATTCCTGCCTTTTGTGTGATTGCTCAAGGCAGCAAAGAAGTCCTGCTGGGCAGCGATCGCTATCAGTACGACCCCATGCATTATTTGCTGGGGACGGTCGAGCTGCCGATTGCCAGCCGCATTCTAGAAGCAACCCAGGAAAAGCCGTACCTGGGTCTTCGTCTCGATCTCGACCCTGCCCTCGTTGGCTCAGCTATGGTGGAGGCAGGCTATCCCTCAGCCCAACGAGGTGCCAGCGTAAAAGCGATTGATGTCAGTCCGTTGGATGTAGAGCTGTTAGATGCTGTCGTGCGGCTCGTCAGGCTGCTCGATTCTTCGGCTGAAGCGTCTGTGCTTGCACCCCTGATTAAGCGGGAGATTATCTACCGATTGTTGATGGGAGAGCAAGGGAATCGGTTGCGTCAGATTGCCGTACTGGGTGGTTACACCCACCACATTGCCAGGGCGGTCGATCGCCTGCGGAAGGACTTTAACCAACCGCTGCGGATTGAAGACATCGCCCGAGAGCTTGGCATGAGTATCTCAGGCTTTCACCATCACTTCAAGTCAGTTACTGCCATGAGTCCCTTGCAGTTTCAGAAGCAACTACGGCTTCAGGAGGCTCGCCGTTTAATGCTGGGGCAAAACCTGGATGCTAGCAGTGCTGCCTACCACGTGGGATATGATGATGCCTCGCACTTCAACCGGGAGTATAAGCGGCTCTTTGGTACGCCACCGATGCGCGATGTAGAACGGCTGCGAGAAGCAGCTAGGGAGACTGTTAGTTCAATCTGATCTCCTCAAGCTAGATGGTGCTCAATCGATCCTGTATCATGCCCATCATTGATGAGTTTGTAACCACAGCTATAGCAATCCTAATCAAGTTGTAAGGATAAGGAGAAGTTATTAGGCTGAGAGAAGGACTCGTAACTAACTCACAAGAAATGGATTCACTCCAGCAA
>NZ_JACJPK010000112.1:0-43250 GCF_014696035.1 Trichocoleus sp. FACHB-262
GTAGTTCTGCTGCTGTTGACGGCGACCGTTTTTGACGACGTGAGTGGATTGACAGTCTGGACATTGCATCAGGAGACCCTCAACGCTGCATCATACTACTATTGTGCAACGCCCTCACCCGCAGTCTCGCTAACGCCCGATTGTGCTGCTTCTCGTCCTCGGCTAACGGTTGGTTACGTGGTTTCTTGGTTGGCGTACAAGCCCCCGCGTGACGCTTCGCAAACCCCTGATATCCTCGGTCGGCTAAACATAACTGCGACGACACAAAGGGCAGGCGGCTTCGTTTCAGCAGCTTGAAGTCATGCGTCCTACCCTTGTCGATTGCAGTGGCAATCACTTGTCCATTCTCAAAGTCCACTAGCAGTTGCGCCTTTAGCGTATGGCACTTTTGCTTGCCACTGTAGTAGCGTTTCTGTTTTTTTTCGGGCGTTCAATTTCAACTTCGCCTACGTCCACCATGAATACTTTCCATTCCCATCCAGGCTTGTACAACTGCCGTTGGCTGGGCAAGCGAAACTGACCGCACTTGACCAAGATGTCTTCCACTTTCCTAATAATGCGTCCGACTGTGGTTTCATGCAGCCCCCAACTCGTAGCGATGTGAAACTGGCTGCGATATTCCCGCCAATATTCCAAGGTCACCAGCAGTTGGTCTTCGACACTCAGTTTATTTTGTCCCCCTCGCTTTCCTTGGCGTTCCAGGTGGGGACGTAAGACCTCGACCATCTCGCCAAAGGTTTGCTGGCTCACGCCACACAATCGCCTAAACTCTCCAGCAGACAGGCTTTGCAATTCTTGGTAGGGCATGACATATTCCTCTTCGTGCTTAGTTCTGCCATGCATCTACCGCTTTTGCAAGCCTTTGTTCCTAACTGGCACATTTCCTCCCATTCATGCAGGAGGTCTATTCTACAGGCCAGCCTACCCCTGTCATCGCTCCAAAGTTAGGAGAGCAATACCCTGAGGCGATCGCGTCTCTTCGGCAGTCAGCATGATGACCCAATCACTTCGGACCACTCGAATCCGCCGACATACTTCCTTAATTCAGGCTCTTCAAGGGATGTTTTTGCTGAGCCATCCTGCAACTCAAGCTTCTACATCCCAGCTTAGCCCCGCATTATAGAGTCACGTCTACAGTCATTCCAGCTTGACGTAAGCGCTCTGCCAGCACCTCACCTAAGCCAGTTGCAGGCGTCAAAATGCCGCCACGTGTCTGGCCACCTGGTAGTTCATCCAGTTGCAAGGCTAGACTCAGAGCCGATTCACAGACAAATTTGACCGTGGCTCGATTGCCAGGGTCTCCTTGGTCTCGGATCAGCCCCCGCGCTTGGCGACCATCTGTTGCAGTGCCCACCAGGTCACAGGAGAACCACCCCTCATTCATCGTTTGCTCAGACGGTCCATCTCCCGGTTGCGGCGAGAGCGGTTGCAGCAGCGATCTGATCGGAGGTTGTTGTAGAACGCCTGCAAACAGAGCCAAGCCAGCAGTGACACTCGTTGCCTTCAACCACGACAGCGGTTCATCGAACTTGAGATACTCCTGATAGGTGAAGTCAGGTCCGTAAGGGGCTTGCCATTCCTCGTAGAGAGCCGCGCTGCGCCGAACGATGCGGGTATTGACAGGCCCCATGACGAAGGGAGCGACCCAGGTGTTGAGGTCGGCAGCAAGGGAGGGGGTTTGGGGGGCACGATGGCGTTCAGCCTGAGCGGAAGGGGGAGAGGAAGTGTTGGGGGATTCAGCAGGAAGAGATCATTCATCTGAGCGGACCCGCTTGTTTAGCACTACCAACCTTTCTAGATTTTCGATGAGGATTGAATGAATTGAACTAGCTGACGAGCAGAGCTGTACAGTAGGCTAATGCTGATCAATAGCCGTTCAACTTGACGACAGCTTAGGCAAGGGCCTGCGGAGCTTCTTAGAACAGAGTTGGCTGATGTCTTGATGTACAAGGCTCTTCTATAGACAATGGCAGAAGTATTGGCGATAGAGCTGACATCTGGGTATGCCATCATTACCAACAAGTTTTACAAGCCCCATACTGCTGAGTTTGAAGGCTTGCTCGGAGGGCAACCGCACTGGAGCGTTGCAGAACACGACCTCTCGAAATGCCTGGATTAAGGGTGGATTGCGTTCGAGATTGCTAAGATGACGACGGAGATGATCGGCGTAAATACCGCCTTCGGTTGGCGCAGTCTGCAAGAGTTGCTCTAAGCTCAAATTTAGATGGGCGATCGCATAGAGTGCCAGTCGAATTAAGAAGGGATGTCCTCCGACTAACCCCATCAACGCTTGAATCATTTGGGGCTGCTGGGGCAGACTGTATCGCTGCACCAGTTCCCCAACCTGACTGGTCGTAAGTTCTGGTAGCTCAATGGGTAGCCCTATATTAAATGGAGACTTGTTTATATCTAGTGGGATGTAAACCTCGGTGGAATGGACCACAATCAGGCGAATGTTTTTCCAGATCTCTCGCCGTTTTGCTTCTTCATGCAAAGCACGCAGCAATCCAAAGAAATCATCAGCAATTTCAAGACTGGCAAAGACGCGATCGACTTCATCTAATCCCAATGTCAAGGGAGCAGCAAGCTGCGGCAGTAAGTACTGTTCAAAATAGGCTTTACAGCATTGGTTACTGCCAATCAAGTTCGCAAGTTGCCAATGCTTTGCTAATTGCTCTGGATCAAGAAGACCCAATTCCAGGCTGATACTGGCACAAAACCACTGGAGAAATGTATCTGAATTGTTGAAGATGCGCTGATTAGCAAGCTGGAAGCTCAGTGGCACAATCCGAGATCCTTGCTGTTCTGCTTGATGTAATATCCGCGCCATTAATGAAGTTTTTCCCATCTGCCGGGGCGCTTTAATCCGAATCAGTGCACCGGGTTGGGCGATCGCCTCATAACACAGTGTCTCAATGGGGGGGCGCTGAATGTAAAATCTCGACTCAAGATCCATCTGCCCCCCTGGAATTTCAGGAGAAGCGGTTGGCAGGGGCGGAGTAGGGGCGCGAGTCGCCGGAGCCGTCAGCTGTGTCCAAGGAATGGCTAGCTCATGATTAGCCGGTAGCGCCATCCGCTGCTGATTGAATACTTCCAACAGTGCTGACGCAAAACGCGTGGGCAACTCAGAGAGCTGCCATTGCCACGGCTGGCTTTCTTGCAAATAATTCAGCAGATCAAACGGCAATCGCTGTATCCAGGGCAGATTAACTGCGATGGGTAAGATAGTGGGCTGCTGTGTCTTATCCCATAACTCTCTGGCTAGCTGAACATTGGCCAGGGTTGCTTCACTAATAGCAGATTGCTCGGTTAACAACAGTAGCCAATAGTCAGAGGATTGCAAGGTTTCTGCTCGAAGGAGGGGCGTTGGGGCAATCGCCACCTGATAGGGAGTCTGAGCAAAATACTGTTGGAGCTGAGTTGATAACTCGACACTACCTACATCACCACTGATCAAAATCGTTGCAGCATATCCCTGGGCTTCCGGTTCCTCTACCTGCTCCACTAGTGGCTCAGCCTCTAAATCCACCAGATCGCGCCAGTCCTGCCCTAGAGCTTGAGAAAGTTCTACAAAATTCACGAAGTCTACAGATTTACCATTGAGAAAATGACTAACTGTCGATTGGGCCATCTCTAGGTGTTCGGCCAGAATCCGCTGACTGGGAAAGCCATTTCGCAACAGGGACAGTTTGACGCGAGAGATGCAGGATTGGCGAAGTTTGAGCGATCGCGGCATGGTCAGAAATCACAGTAGGCCTAGTCGGTGTGTCTCATTAGCGCATTAATGCAGAGTTCAGGCTCGGACAGCGTTTTGATGAAATTCTAGCTTGTATCGCAATTTGAAAGGGGCGATCGCTCACTCACACACAACTCGTATTAGTTTTCTGCCCACCTCCAAAAATCACAATTCAAGCTGGATGTGCTATTACTGACATTTCCATAAAGTCGATGGCAACTCAATCACAACTCGAAGTTCTCCCTCCTAAACTCATTAATTGATTGGGTTTCATAGGAATGACAACGGATTCCTTCCGAATCTATTCCCCTCATTTCTCGTCTAAATCGCTATGGCTGCACAAAAAGATCACGCTACGATCGCTACCTACTACCAGGCAGGTGGCACCTTGCCTAAACATGCCGCAGCTTATGTTAGGCGGCAGGCTGACCTTGATTTGTATCAGGGGTTGAAAGCGGGAGAATTTTGCTATGTTCTAAATTCTCGGCAGATGGGCAAATCGAGTCTTCAAGTGCAGGTGATGAATCGCTTGCAGGCGGAAGGAACTGCCTGTGTCACAATCGATATTTCAGATATTGGCAATCAGGTGCCGCTAGAACAGTGGTATGGCGGCGTTGCCTACAAGCTAGCGAGCAGTTTGAATGTATTCACCTCTAAAGAATTCATGGACTGGTGGAGCGATCGCGCTTCGCTTTCACCGGTGCAACGGTTGAGTCAGTTGATTGAAGAGGTTCTGCGTAAGCAGTCTCAGCCTATTGTAGTTTTCATTGATGAAATTGACAGCGTTCTGAGCTTTCGTGACTCTCTAGATGATTTCTTTGTGCTGATTCGTGCCTGCTACAACAAACGGGCGCATAACCCAGCCTATAAGCGTTTAGCGTTCGCATTGTTGGGCGTTGCCACCCCTAGCGACCTGATCAGTGACACCAAGCGCACTCCCTTCAACATTGGTCGAGCCATTGACTTACAGGGATTTGCTGAGCACGAAGCGCAAGTTTTATCAGGGGGATTGACAGAAATCGTTGACTCGCCTCAAACAGCATTGCATGAAATTTTGCGCTGGACAGGTGGACAACCGTTTCTGACCCAAAAGGTATGTCAATTAGTGGTGCAGGAGTGGAGGCGTGAAGAAACAGACCATTCCACGACCCCATCACTCCGTGACTCGATCGAGCGCCTCCTTCAAACCCACATGATCAATAATTGGGAAGCACAGGATTACCCTGAGCATCTCAAAACCATTCGCGATCGCTTGCTGCGGAATGAGCAACGAGCCGGTCGATTATTGGGGCTTTATCAACAGATATTACTGACTCCAGACCGGTCAATTCCAGCAGATGATTCGGCTGAGCAGATGGCGCTGAAGCTTTCTGGCTTGGTGGTGCAGCGCCAGGGCAAATTGTGGGTTACTAACCAGATTTATGAAACGGTGTTTGATGTCGCCTGGGTGAGTGAGCAGTTGGGGAATCTGCGGATTTACAATAATGCGATCTCTGCTTGGATAGCTTCCGAACGGGAGGATGGCTCTCGATTATTGCGGGGACAGACCTTGCGAGAAGCACTGGATTGGTCAGTAGGAAAAAGTTTGAGCAATGAAGATTACCAATTTTTGGCAGCGAGTCAGGAGGCTGAAAATCGCACCATTCAATTAGAGAAGCTAGAGGTTCAGATCGGTTGGGATCTTGAAAAGCGCGAAAAGGAG
This sequence comes from Trichocoleus sp. FACHB-262, assembly GCF_014696035.1. Lineage (NCBI taxonomy): Bacteria > Bacillati > Cyanobacteriota > Cyanophyceae > Leptolyngbyales > Trichocoleusaceae > Trichocoleus > Trichocoleus sp. FACHB-262. The sequence continues at coordinate 5,439 of NZ_JACJPK010000112.1, forward strand.
ACGATTGCCAAAGCGAATCAAATTTTGATAGTTGCTAACCATCAAGCCAAACGTCGAATCCAAATTGGTTCCCTAATTCTGGCTGTTTCTGTGGTGGGAGCAGCAATTGCGGGCACCTTCGCCAATATTGCCCTGCAAAAACAGCAGACTGCCCTGGCAGGAACTCGCTTGGAGCGACAAGGGATGAACGTTTTGCGTCAGTTTGCAACCTCGGAACTGGATGCTTTAGTCTCAGCCATGGAGGCTGGGCAGGAGCTAAACCAACTGCTGAAAGGCGATCGCCCCTGGTCCGAGTATCCAGCCACCAGTCCAATTCTGGCGCTACAAGATGTCTTGAGTCAAATTCGTGAACAAAATCGGTTTACGGGCTTTCCGGTCAATCTAGGTGCAGCTGAATTTAGCCCCGATGGAGAGTTGGTTGTGACGGCTTCTGCATCTTCCTCCATGGATGTGCAATCAACGGCTCAATTGTGGACGACGCAAGGAACCTTGATCGCCAACCTGGAAGATCATGGGGGAACAAAGTTAGCAATGGGGTTTAGTGCCGATGGTAAACTGCTCGCTACATCTGGTTTTGATGGCAAAATTCGGCTCTGGAATCGAGGGGGCGATCGCCTTCGGGAGGTGCAACAGCCCAGAAACCGTGAGGTGTTTGCTCTGGCGTTTAGCCCTAATAGTGAATTCCTTGCCGCAGGGAGTTCTCAAACCGTTGATGTTTGGTCATCTCAGGGAAGTTATAAGTCTAAATTAGAGGGCTTTGAGGGTAACATCCATACCGTTCAATTTAGCTCGGATGGGCAACATCTAGCAGCAATTGATGAACAGGGCAATGTGAAAATTGGCTCACTCAAGGTGCAAGCCCTAGCTAGTTTCAAGGCATCCGTTCCCCTAAACATGCAGTGGAGTCCCAATAGTCAGTATTTATTAACAGTTGGTCGGGAAGGGAACACTGAAGTCTGGACAGCGAAGGGCAATCGCGTCAGCGAGATCAAGTTTCCGGCAGGCGGCAATGGCTTATACAAGTCAATTGCGGATGCTCAATTTACACCTAACAATGAAATCGTTGTTGTCACCGTCAATGGAGAATTGAGCTACTGGACGCCCCAAGGGAAGCAACTCCCGCCTAGGATTCCTAGAGTTCCTCTCCAGCCTTTGACAATTGTTCCGGTGGAGTCAAATTTGCAACTAAGTCCTCAGGGCGATCGCTTGATTTTTAGTAATTTCGCCGGCACCATCTACTTGTTGCAACAGATCGAGTCCATGCAACCGATTGCCTCAACGCTGAAGGGGCAGGGCAGAATTTTGAATGCCTGGTTTAGCCCAGAAGGCAATCGCCTTCTCACCTTTTCCACCACAGGCACCGTTCAGGACTGGAACCTGCAAACGCAGAATCAACACCAATTAGCAGGGATTGCACCCGGCACAACCCTCTTTTCAGACCTGAATGGAAAATCGCAGCGCATCCTTGGTGTCAATAATATCAATAATAATGAGGGCAGGGTCCTTATGTGGGATCTGGCAGGACGGCAACAGGCAACGCTGAATGTATCGGGTCAGTCTTCTCCCCATACTCAGTTCAGCCAAGATGGTCAGGTGATGGCGATCGCGAGCAGAGAAGGCTTAATTCGCCTGTGGAATCCGCAAGGTCAACTGATCCAAGAACTGACGGGCAGCCTTCCCTCCCCTGCCTCTCTTGCCCTTAGCCACAATGGTAGCCACATTGCCGCTGCTACGGTCAATAACCAGATTAACCTCTGGACTCGTGAGGGAGAATTGCTGCTGCAAACGCGCACGTCGTCTCAGGCTTCCATCAATGCTCTGAGCCTCAGTCCAAGGGGAAACTATCTTACGGTGGGTCAAATGGATGGGCATATGACGCTGTGGTCAGCCAAAGGAGAAGTTTTGGCAACTCTCAAAGCTCATGAACAGGGTATTATCGCAATGCAGTTTAGCCCCGATGATCAGCACCTGATCACTACAGGTCTGGAGGGAACAGTGAAAATTTGGACACCTCAAGGAAAGCTGATCAAAACATTGTCTCAGTTCCATCCGGATATTTATCTGATTAAATTCAGCCCAGATGGCAACTACTTTGCAACCTCTGGAGCGAATGGCAGCATTAAACTGTGGAATCGCCAAGGGCAGCTAATCACCGATTTTACAGGGAATACAGACACGACCTTCCGAATGGAATTTAGTCCCGATAGCCGCAGCCTTGCCACCGTTGCTAATAGCACGCTGAAACTGTGGACCTTAGAAGGAAACTTGCTGAGCAACATCACTGTCCCCGAAGGCATTCACAACATCAGCTTCAGCGACGATGGCAAAACAATTTTCACCATTGGGACTAGCACTACAGTTCGCCATTGGCAGGTTGCCAGTTTGCCAAATCTCTTAGAGCGTGGCTGCAATTGGTTAGACAACTATTTCAATCACCACCCAGACCTGCGCACCAAACTCAGATGTTCCACCTGAGCCTATGCATTGTCTTCTAGAATTTTTACTTTACAAACAGGAAAATTCTCAAAATGTTTAGGCAGTGTATAGTTTAGCGATCGCCCCAGCGGTCTCTCTTTGAGCACATATTAGGCGAACAGCCTTCTCATCCCATCAGGGCTCAGCAGGGGTGAAAGCAATTCACCCAGCAGTGGGAGCATCGCTTAGAAAGGAATTGAAATCGGTTGCAAATACTGGGCGTTCGCCCGCACATAGCAACCCTGACGAGTGCTCATCCAAGGGGCACCATTAGAGAACGTAAACGCAGTGGCACCACGCGTCTCTGCTTCAATCCGATCACGGGTGGTATACACCTGTTTGATACTACCATTCGGACTGGTGCGGCAGTTGAGTTTGCCATCGCTTGAGACGACCTGCCAAGCTAGCCAGGTGACGTTCCCATTCGTTTCACTCATCCATGTGTTGGCGTTGGTTGAGGTAAAGTCACCGTTGCGATCCGTGCGTGGCAAGGACTCCACCAGATCAAGCGTGACGCTCCGCCCGACTTGAGGACACCCACTGCCCCCCGTGATTTGCCAGGTCACCTTGGCTCCAATCTGATTGCTCACTCCCGAATTTTGCCGGGCGATGCGAATCTTGCCAGTACAAGTCATTGCTGTTCCAGGACCCATCACTTGATCCTGAAATGTCCCGGTATACAACGTCTGTCCAGCCCCTGCAGTCTTGCTTGAGATCGCAATATCGCCCTTCCAAGAACGACCCGCGCTCTTTGTGAAATAGTAGCCCCAAGGCTTTTTAGACAGAGGACTGGTTTCTTGCAAGACGACAACCGTATTATCAGTGCTACTGCGATAGGTTGAAGCGATCGCAGGAGGAGACCAGGCGACAACGCTAGCACTCAGTAAGACAGTGGCTCCCGCCCAATTCAAATATCGGTTCATCAACACAGCGTTCCTTGAATAATCGGTATAACTCTTCTGTAAATACCGATTGGACGCTTCTGATTCCTGATCTTTGTTCCACAGGAACCAAGCAATCTGTGGTTCGCTTGCAGTGCAATTCCCCAACGAGTTCCAGTCCTGCAGGGTAGAAGGGTTAGGGAGTATCAAACAGTTTTAAATAGGTTCTTCTGAAACTTTAATGATCAGTTTTCCTTTCTTGTTGCCATCAAACAGTTTTAGGATGGCTGATGGGGCATTTTCTAAGCTCTCAACGATCTCAGCCGCATGTTTAATCTTACCTTGGTCGATCCATTGTCCAATCTCTCTGATGGCTTCAGACACTTGCGTTAATACGGCATCAAGAATAGAACCGCCCACATTATCAAAATACACATCAACTCCATTAGGACATGATTGAGCGATCGCCCTTTCCAAATCAGCAGTTTTATAGTTAATGGCTGCATCAAAGCCAAGTTCTTGTGTCAGCCACCGGCATTTTTTATCACTACCCGTTATCCCAACAACGCAACAACCTTTGATCTTGGCTATTTGTCCAACGATGGAACCGACTGCTCCTGTTGCTGCAGAAACCACGACAGTTTCTCCTGCTTTGGGCTGTCCGATATCTAAAAGTCTGAAATAAGCGGTCCAACCTGTAGCTCCGAGTAGTCCAACAAATGTGGTGACCGGATAGGGCAGAGGGTTCGGGAGTGGCGTGAGCGTAAGGATGTTGTTTCTGCAACAATCGTGTAATCTTGCTAACCAAGCAAACCAGAAACCAAATCTCCGGGTTGAAAGTTGAGGTTTTTAAATTCTTCTACCACACCAGTCACAATACCCCGCATAACCTGCCCAATTTCCACTGGAGGCATATACTGGGGCATGTCGCTCATCCAAATGCGATTTGTTGGATCGAGCGAAAGATATATCGTGCGTACCAGCACTTCACCATCAGCAGGGCTAGGAATAGGCTCTTCTCGATACTCAAAATCGCTTTCTTTGATATCACCAATGGGACGAACTGCCAAACGAAACTGTCGATTGATTCCTGTTCTCATTGGTTTATCTTTGATGTAATGACCTTTGATCCGATGTAGTAATTATCCTTAAATAACCGTGTTGCCAGGATGACCTTGGCTGCTGATAGATGGCAACGGCGATCGCGCAAATACAAATAGATTGCCCGTCGCCCCACGCCCGATCCGCAAATCCAAGTCAAGATTAGGACGTTTGCCATGCTGCTTCTCGTCTCAGCCCTTCTAGCACCGGAATGTGCAAAGCCGGAAGTTCCCAGTGGGCCTGCTGAAATAACCCAGTTGCTTGTAGCGAAAACGCATCGAAGGCAACAGTAGCGGTCTGAGTTTTCCCCTGCCATCGCCAGTGTCCCTGTGCTTGCAGTTGCACTCTACCCAATAGCGGCAATTCCAATTCTGCACCATTGCTCGCGGCGATCCCTTCGGAGTTGCCCGTAGCACTCAATGCTGCTTCATCTGCTGCACTCAACGTCTGCCAAATCGCATGGATGGTGATGCCACCCGGTAGCCTGCGAGTGATAACCGTGCCGTTTGAGGCATAGAGCAGTTTCCAATCACCCAGAAGTAGCGATCGATTTTTAGGTGCAAGAGGTAACGGTGTGGGATTCAAAGCTTTAGCTGCTGCACGATCACATCCAGTTCACTTTTTTCCGTCGGCAGCAGTGCCTGTCGTCCTAAAGTGGTTGTCCGATCCAGTAAGTCTTGTTTTAGATTCTCTCGTATTTCAATATTCAAATTCATCAAAAATGAGTTTTTACTATATCGCCAGAACACTCTGATAATTTAGCATCCCTCACCTCAGGGGGTGGCAGGAAACTTGAAGCAGATGTGTAGCAAGGAATAGAGCCGCTAAGTATAAAAAAAGATAGGCTTGCTACTTGGCCACAAGTCTACCCCCAAAATACTACTTCCGTTCTACCAAGCTCACCTCCAACCGTGCCTGAGCCCTCGCCATTATCTATTCGTGAATCTGCTAGTTCTCACTTGACGATCGCCTCTGTTACCAGCTAGCAGCTCTGGAGCAGGAGTCAGTTTGCACCTTCCCCAATCCACTCCCGTCATGTTTTACGAGTATCTCTGCTCAATGACATTGATGCGCTGGATTATATTTATAACCGAGGAGACGGTCTAGATGAAAACGTCAGTGTCATTAGTGAGGTATCAACTGTTCCAGAGCCTACCTTGTTTGTAAGTATCTTCGCCTTTGGATTTCTTGGAACTGCGAGGAGGCTGAAGCGTCGTCAATAACAGCATTAGCCCAAGCGCGCTCAGCAAAGCCAGTTCTGGCAAAATCCGGTTCATTACCTTGTGGCTCTAGAGCAGAAACTTCTCCAGCTAGTTTTGCCGTCCTAGAAAAAATAGCGGCACTTGGTGTCCCAATAGAAAGTCCCTGTCAGGGATACCAAGGGCTTCTCAGTGTGCCAGTTAAGGGCGACGGGAAATTTCTCGGTATTCCAGTTGGGGCCTGAGAGTAAGCGATCGCTTCTCTTCCAACAGAAGTCCTAACTTGTTTTTATCTCTCTTTATACGCTTGCAAAAGTGCTGCTGCGGCCTCATTCCGGGTACTGTGAGGTCCTCCACTCTGACCCAGTGATTTCCATCTCCAAGGCGTCTCAGCAGGACCGTCCTTGACCACGACGCCTTTACTTTTACCATCCAAGCAGACTTCCCAACCATCAGGAGCACGTTTGTAACTCCAAGGCCTCTCACTCTTTTTCTTTTTGGCCATCTCCCTTACCCTCGTTGACACACTGAATCTAAAACTGACTTTACCCACTTGTACTGTGGTAACTGCTTGCCAGCTCTTAGCGCTGATATCGATTAGCTGAATTTTGCTGCTGATAGCCCTCCCTGAAGTGTCTAGTCGTGCCATCTCGCTAGGCTACACCAATCAGGGTCGCCACAATTTTCCCAGAACTCATCACGCCTGGTAGACCTGCTCCGGGATGTGTCCCAGCTCCTACACAATAGAGATTCGAGATGTCTTCACTTCGGTTGTGGGGACGAAACCAAGCCGATTGAAACAGCGTGGGTTCTAGGGAAAAGGCACTGCCCTTGTAACTATTTAACTCATGGCAAAAATAAAGTGGATTAATCACCCGCTCCGTGACGATGTGCTGCGATAAGTTTGGCAGATAGTGCTGTTCTAAATACTGAACAATCGCATCTCGGTAGGGCTGGGTATTCTCTTGCCAATCAGTGGGTCCATCCAGGTTAGGCACAGGTGCCAGAGCATACCAAGCATCACAACCCGGAGGTGCAAGTGTGGGGTCGGTCGCTGTCGGACGATGCAGATAGAGTGAGAAGTCAGAGGCTAGGTGCTTGCGCTCGAACAAGTCCACCATCCATTCACGGTAACGCGGACCCATCAGAATCTCGTGATGCGCCATTTGCTCATAGCGACGATTGGTCCCAAAATATAGGACAAACAACGACATTGAATAGCGCAGGTTTTGCAGGTGGCGATCGCGGTACTTGCGGCGAAACTGAGCAGGAACCAAATCAAGGTAAGTAGACGCAACATCGGCATTCGTCACGACAGCATCGGCTGGCAGCAGCTCGCCGCTCTTGAGCACAATGCCCGTGGCCCGCTGCGCTTTGCTATCGATCAAAATCTCGGCCACTTCACAATTGAGCTGTAGCTCTCCGCCCAAGTCTTGAAACAGGCGCACCAAACCTCGGACCAAAGCTCCCGTACCCCCCATGGCAAACCAAACGCCAAAGGCTTGCTCCAGCTTGTGAATCATGGCGTAGACAGAGGTGCTTTGAAATGGGTTACCTCCAATCAGCAGCGGGTGAAAGCTGAATACTTGGCGCAGTCGCTCATCTTGGATGTATTGATTCACAAACCCTGCCACGGATTTGAGGGATTGCAGTTGCAGCATATCTGGGGCAACCTTGAGCATATCCGTAAAGTGGCTAAAAGGTTGGGTCATCAGGGGGAGCCCTTTCTCAAACACCTGCTCGGATGCTTGGTAGAAGCGCTGATAGCCTGCCACATCGGCGGGGCTGAACTGGCGAATTTGCTCCAGCAGGAACTCGCGATCGCCGTTGTAGCGAAAGACGGAGCCATCTTCAAAGCGGACGTTGTAGAAGGGGTCAAGGGGCACCAAGGTGACATAATCCTCGATCGGGTGATCGCTCAACTCAAACAGTTCCTGAATCAGGTAAGGAGCCGTGATGATAGTAGGGCCTGCATCAAAAGTGAAACCATCTTGTTGGAAGACAGAGGCACGTCCGCCCGGTTGATCTCGCTTTTCTACGATGGTCACCTGATGGCCCTGCGCTTGGAGTCGGATGGCAGCCGACAGTCCACCAAACCCACTGCCAATCACAATAATTTTCATACCACTTGCTCAAAACCTACCAAACTCATTAAACCAAGAGATTAGGGCAATCCCTTGCATTTTGTTATTCCAACGATCGGAAGTGCCGCATTAAATTTGGGTCAGAAATCATTTAGGCTCTCAACAGCACAGAGCAACGAATCTGGGGCAAAATAAAATAATTTCAAACCCCATCATGACTCCTACCGAACTGAAACGCTATCTGGAGCAGGTTGTGCAGCGATCGCTGAAGTTGAGTGTCATGATTTGGGGGGCACCCGGGATTGGTAAATCTAGCATTGTGGCGCAGGTGGCGGAGGCGCGATCGCTCGAGTTCGTAGATGTTCGGCTGTCCCAGCTTGCTCCCACGGATTTGCGGGGGCTACCTGTAGCGGAGGATGGCATCTCGAAATGGTATCCTCCAGAGTTTCTACCGCATCAAGGGGCGGGGATTTTGTTTCTCGATGAACTAAATATGGCTCCTCCAGCAATGCAAGGTGTGGCGCAACAGCTCGTTCTCGATCGGCGGGTGGGTTCTTACCGGGTGCCCGAGGGCTGGTTTGTCTGGGCGGCAGGCAACCGTAAAGAAGACCGAGCCGCTGTGTTTGAGATGCCTGCACCATTGGCAAATCGATTTCTGCATCTCCAGGTGGAAGCGGATTTTGAGAGCTGCAAGGCACATGCCCTGGAGGCGGGAATTGATGAACAAATTCTGGCGTTTCTGTCGTTCCGTAGTAGTCTGCTGCATAAGCTAGAGCCGCAGTCAGTCGCGTGGTGCTCGCCGCGTACCTGGATGATGGCAAGTCAGCTCCATCGTGCGCAATTGGATATTGCGGCTGCGGTCGGTCAGGGAGCTGCGGCTGAGTTTGCTGCCTTTCGGAAACTGTATAGCGAGCTGCCGAATGTGGCCGCAATTTTTGCGGATAGTAAGGCGCAAATTGCGTTTCCCACGGAACCCTCCGTGCGCTATGCAACGACGATCGCCTTGGCAGTTCGAGCAGCGGATGTCAGGCAGGCTGCTAACGCATTTCACTGGTTGGTGCGGGTCGCGAGTCCAGAGTGGGTGCAGTTGTTTGCAGCGGATTTGTTTCGTAGCTTCCGCAAAAAAGGATTGATGGCGGAACTGGTGGAATTGATGCAGCAGGACGAAGCATTGCAAGCATTTTTTCAAGATTTTCAGTCCCTGACGACTGCCTGATAATTCCTAAACCAAGCTGTCCCTATGGTGAATTCTTCTGTTGATGCTCAGTTCCAACGCCACATCTCCTCTGCGATTCTGAAGCTGCAAACTCGATCGCCCTTTTTTGCAACGCTGGCTTTGTTTACTCGGATTCGCGCCAGTTCTATCGTTGACACGGCAGCCACGGATGGGCGCGACATTTTTATCAACCCCGAATTTACTAAAACGCTTTCCACGCCTGCTCTAGATGGATTATTGCTGCATGAAGTGCTACACGCGGCTTTGCTGCATGTGCCTCGGCGACGAACGCGCGATCGCCTACTATGGAATATTGCTGCCGATATCGTGGTAAATGGGATGGTAGCGCAGCAGGCAGGTCTGGAGGTTCCCCCCGGTGCGATTCGGGACAAGTCGTTGGAACACCTGAGCGTGGAGGAGGTGTATGAACTGATGCAAAAAGAGAGCCGCCTGTATTCATGCACGTTGGTAGATCTGGTGGATGGCAATGGGGCCAATCTAGGCGGTGAACACAACCAGGCGGGGTTAGAAGCCTATTGGCGAGATGCGATGCGGCAGGCGATCGTGGTTGCTCACGCGACCCAGTCTCAAGGCAGCATTCCGGCTGGATTTGAGCGCGAGTTCGGCAACTTAACGCATCCTCAACTGGATTGGCGATCCTACCTTTGGCGTTATTTGGTGCGCACGCCAACCGATTCCAGTGGCTTCGATCGCCGTTTTATTGGGCGCAAGCTGTACCTAGAAACACTGGAGGGGGAATCGGTCAAGGTCTATGTGGCCATCGACACTAGCGGCTCGATCAGCGATCGTGAGCTGCGGCTGTTCCTGAGTGAACTCGGAGGCATTCTCAGATCCTATCCTCATCTAGACTGCGAACTGTACTACGCAGATGCGGCGATTTATGGTCCCTACGAACTGCAATCTGACAGTCCTCCGCCCAAACCTTTAGGAGGGGGTAGCACGTCTTTTGTGCCGTTTTTTGAGAACGTGCAGCGTCGTCATGCGATGGATGATCAAACAGGTGTGTGCGTTTATCTGACGGATGGCTATGGTGAGTTTCCAGTCGCCCCAGAACTTCCGGTCTTGTGGGTAGTAACGCCGGGCGGGTTAGACTTGAAGGAATTTCCGTTTGGTGAAACGGTCCGATTGCTCTCGATCGCCTAAATTGCTGCTGAGCGACCTCAGATCAACCTATGCCCCAGCCATTCCACTCTCCAACCGATTACATGGCTCTGTTAACGCAAGGGGTTTCTGCCTGGAATGCATGGCGATCGCAGATCTATAATACCTGGTTCTCAGAGGAGACTCCCGATCGCAGCTTGCGGAATCTGAACTTGCGTAGCGCTAATCTTCAAGGCACCCAATTAACCCGGATTAACTTTCGCGATTGTGATTTGCGGGGAGCCAACCTGAGTGGGGCAGATTTGAGCGAGGCAAAACTCTACTGCGCCAAGTTGGATGGGGCAGACCTGAGTGGCGCAAATCTGCAAGGAGCCAACCTCAGCCGTGCCAGTTTGGCTGGCGTGAACCTATCTGGCGCAAACTTGATCGGGGCCAATTTGAGTAACACCGATCTGAGTGGCTACGATTTCAGGGGCTACAATCTCCAGCGGGTGAATTTTTCTCAGTCCAATCTGGCAAAGGCCCAATTCCATGAGGCTGATTTGACTCAGGCAACCTTGCAAAGAGCGAGTTTGCAGCGGGTGGATTTGACTCAAGCAACGTTACACAAAACTCGGTTTCGCTACGCCAATTTGGAACAGGCAAACTTCAGAGGCTGTAAATTGAGCCACATTGATTTTAAGTATGCCAACCTTAGCAGTGCGAATCTGGAGCAGTCCAACCTAACGGATGCCAACTTAGGGCGGGCAGATTTAAGGAAAGCTGTGTTAGTCAGAACAATTCTGCACCGTGCCAACTTCACCTCAGCCAAGCTGAATGAGGCAAACGGCAAGGATCTGGATGGCCGATCTGCCAACTTCCGAGGGGCATCTCTGACAAAAACCTGTTTTACGAATGCAAACTTGAGTCAGGCAAATTTTCAACTGAGTAAGCTCCATGAAGCCATGCTCAATCGCGCTAATCTCACGGGGGCAAACCTGGAGAGAGCAAGGTTAACGCAGGCAATTCTCAGTGAATCAACTCTGGTTAATGCTGTGCTCGTTCAAGCTGACCTATCTCAAGCGGGCCTAGATCAGACGAATCTATTGGGAGCCAATCTTTCTAAGGCGAAGTTGCAGTGGACGACCCTCACAAACTCCTCCCTCGTTGGAGCCGACTTGACATCGGCAGACCTGAGAGGAGCAGATTTGACAGGGGTAAATCTGCTGGGGGCTGACTTGAATAGTACGTGGCTAGTCGGCGCAACAATGCCGGATGGCACCAAGCAACGATGGTGACGATGGCAATACACAAGTTAACCGCTAAGATGAACTTGGCAGTCCATGGTTGGTTTCGCGTGTCTCTGCAAAGACAAGTTGCGATAGAAGACCGTTTGATTCGGTCGCTGCCACCGCTTCGCTCTCTCATTCGGCAAATTTTATCCTTGCAGCTAAGATAAACTTGGCAGTCCATGGTTGGTTCGCGTACCCTCTCATAAGGATCACTGCGATCAAGACCGTTTGATTCGGTCGCTGCCATCCCTTAACGATCGAACTCAGCAAACCCCATTCTTATCGCTAAGATAAACTTGGCAGTCCATGGTTGGTTTTGCTGTGCTTAATCCTTTTCTGCCAGTAGAAGAACCGTTTGATTCGGTCGCTGCCACCCTTTGATGGCTGAATTCAATGGACATTCCTCCAGAGCAACTCGACCTCTGTTTTTCGGTGTTGCAGCAGATTGCCGATGATCCAAGTCTGCTGGAGCAGCACGATCGCCTGAAACCCCTGATTAATAGAATTCACCGAAAGATGCGGCGAGTGGATCGCAGAACGAGACGGGGGCACGATCGCCAACTGCAAGCCACCACAGCGATCGTGCGACAACAATTGCAGCCTCCACAGAAATTTCTCACACCATCGTTAAAATCAGCATTACCCGAGGAACCACAGGGTATGGCTGATCTGTGTCAGCCCAAACCTTGCTACATCTGCAAACAACCCTACACACAACTTCACCCGTTCTATCACTCGCTCTGTCCTAAGTGTGCAGAGCTCAACTATCAAAAACGACAGCAGCGGACTGATTTAACCGGACGCATGGCACTGGTGACTGGTGGACGAATCAAGATCGGCTATCAAACCGGTCTACGCTTATTGCGCGATGGGGCGCAAGTTCTGCTTACCACGCGCTTTCCGCGTGACTGTGCCTATCGCTATAGCCAGGAAGCCGATTTTGACCAGTGGCGCGATCGCCTACAGATCTATGGGTTAGATCTTCGCAATCTCCCCGCTCTTGAAACCTTCATTCAGCACTTGCTGCACACCACATCGCATCTAGATATCCTGATCAACAACGCTGCCCAAACTATCAAGCGATCGCGATCGTTTTATCAATCGTTGTTAAACCAAGAACGCCAGCACCCCCTTTGCCCTGCTGCTCAAGCCCTACTGGTCGCTGCCAATGCGCCGCCGCTGCTGGAAACTTCGTTGTCGATTTCAGAGGATAGGGTCGATGCTGCGATCGCCAACCTGCAATCTCTAGATGCGGACGGGCAACCGATCGATTTGCGTGCGATCAATAGCTGGTCGCTCAAACTGGATCAGGTAAGTAGCCTGGAACTGGTAGAAGTGCAGTTGGTGAATGCGATCGCCCCATTCATCCTTAACAGCCAATTGAAACCATTGCTGCTGCGATCGACCTTCGATCGTCGCTTTATTATCAATGTTTCTGCGATGGAAGGACAATTTAACCGCTCTAGTAAAACGGTCTATCATCCACACACCAACATGGCGAAAGCAGCCCTTAATATGATGACCCGAACCGCCGCTGCCGACTATGCTCAGGACAATATTTTTATGAATAGTGTCGATACCGGTTGGATTACCGATGAGAATCCTTATCCTAAAAAGATGCATCTGCAACACGATCGCGGCTTCTATACGCCCCTGGATCCGATCGATGGCATGGCGCGAATCTACGATCCCATCGTGCAAGGCATTGAGCAAACAGAAACGCCTTTCTACGGCTATTTCCTCAAAGATTACATTCCGTATCCCTGGTAGCTGCTTATGACTGATTTGCCCCTCCAGTGTCCGCTGCCACAGCCGATTCCCTCGTCCGAAGCTGTCCTGGATGACTTAAGTCCATTGCTGGCCTATTTGCCGACTAATCAGCCGATCGCCCAAAAACTGGTTTTTCCCCGGGGCACAGTCATGTCGGATGGTCGCTTAGATCTGTGCAAACAACAGTTAGGCGTAACAGGCTGCGAATTAGTGACGGCAGCATTAACCCACAACCACACGATCGTCAGCCTTCTCCTTGGTACCAATGGCATGGGCGATCGGGGTGCAGCGGCAGTTGCCAAACTCATTGGACGCAATGATCATCTAGGCGTGATTTATCTGGGCTGCAATGCCATCTCGGCAACCGGAACAGCGGCGATCGCAGATGCCCTAACTGTCAATGAAACTGTTCATAGCCTTTGGTTAAAACGCAATCCGATTGGGATTGATGGGGCTTACGCCCTAGCCGAAATGTTGCATCAGAATCGCACGATTCACACCCTGGATCTGGTTCATACCCATCTAGAAGACGCAGGATTCGCAGCAATTCTAGATGTCCTGGCTCATCGCAATCGCACAGTTAAACGGTTGTATCTGGGCGGTAACCAACTAGATGCAAACCACGCTTCCCTACTCGCTACCCTGTTACAGCAGAATCCATCCCTCACCACGCTATCTCTAAATGTGAATCAGCTCGGAGATTCCGGGCTAGAGCATCTGAGCGTAGGCTTGCAGCAAAACTGTACTCTGACAGAATTAGGGTTAGCCAGCAATGGCATTAGCGATGTAGGATGCTGTACGTTGATATCCGCATTGCAAAATCATCCCACTCTGCGCCGTTTAGATCTGGGCTACAGTCCCTCAACCAATGCTCTCTCTGCCCAACCCAACGGCATTGGAAATCAGGGAGCGAAAGCGATCGCCCAATTTTTGGCTCAAAATCCACCACTCGTCTGGCTAGATCTGAGTAATCACTTGATTCAAGAATCTGGCAAAACAGCGCTACGGAATGCATTAGCGACGAATCACACCCTGCAATTTTTGCACCTGGATGGCGATTACGATCGTCAACTTGAATCCTTGTTGCAGCGGAATCAACGACAGCACTCAACAGATGAATGGCAAGTCCCCCCAGAAATTGCCCTAATCCAAAGCGTTTACCGCTGAATTACCGCACTGAATGTTGGTAGGGTTAAAGCAACTCACCTGTGAAAAATGTCTTGAGAGATTAGCTCTGACATGCCACACCATCCCCGTTTCCAACCGAATCGATGCGGGTCGGGTGCTACCACTTGGAACCGTCGCTTGGAAATGTCCCCACAATCCAAATCAGGTAGAGCAGGTGGAATGCACACGCCTGGGTAGGCTGGGGAACATGTGCTGATGACGGTTCCCGCTTGATTAGTTTGGGCCGAGAGAGGAGTGGGAGAGATCAGGAAGATCGCGTCTGCCAATTTAGGAAATCGATTCGTGCTTTTACCGGGAGGGATAGGATTAGCGTTTCCAATGGAGGTGGAGATAATGCGATCGCCGTAAAGGTTTTGAGTTGGCTTGCTGGGTAAAGAAGGTTGTCGTTTAGTGGAAGAAGTAGGCTTTTAATCATGCGAATTCAGCCAGCCATTCGATCTTTTTACAGCACTATCGGCCTACCTTTGATGCCTACCTTTTCCTTGTCATTTTGATTACCAGCCTCTGCGTTCAATTCAATATCGGGCCACGTACCCTGATGCTTCCCATTGCTGTTGTTGGCCTTTCAATCTCTTTTCCATTGGGCTTCTTTAGGATCTGGCAGCGATGGCAGAACCCTGGTGGGGGGACAGAGGGGGTTCTAAGGCAGATGTAGCAGAGGATTGAGAGACAATAGGCAAAGAGAGAAAGGTCCCCGCTTGTTGAGAAGACCTTCCATAATCAAGATGCCTGAATTCTACCAAACTCATCTGCGCTCTTGCCTCAGCCGGGCTCAATTTCTCCTACTCCTGCTGGTGATTCAACTCCTGCCAACTCTCAAAAGTATCAAGCTCGAATCCCTCGCCGCTAATCTACCCATTCCGATTCAAAGTGAAAGCCGTCTGCTCCTGCCAACTCTCAAAAGTATCAAGCTCGAATCCCTCGCCGCTAATCTACCCATTCCGATTCAAAGTGAAAGCCGTCTGCGGAAGTTGAAACGCTTTTTGAGTTCAAGTGAGTTGAGTTTTGAACGCCTCTGGCATCCAATTCTGATTGAACAGTTACACAAGATTCATGCACCCGGTGCGAGCATCTATGTTGCCCTGGACCGCACGCAATGGAAGCAGACGAATTTGTTAGTGCTCATCCCTCTTTTGTCACTCGCGAAAAACAATAAATAACAGTGATACAAGAGCACTGTTTCCACCAATTCATCCAAGCATTGTCCAACAAATTTTGGTGATTTCAGCCATTCTCTGGCAGGTCAGGTATTCTCTAGCAGGAGTGACAAAAGAGGGATTACTTAGTCATTATCAATTGCTCCTTTCCTACATATTGGGGCAGGTTGGCATATCATCTCCAAGGAGGAGCCTTGCTAGACTGGGCAGTGCTTCACCGTAGGTTGGGTGAATGTGAACCGACTGCTCTAGTACCTGCCACGTGGCTTTCGCTTCCATAAGTGACAAAAAGACATGCACGAGTTCAGCCGCTTCGTATCCAACTAGCGTTGCTCCTAAAATCAAATTTGTGTGAGTGTCGACGACCATGCGGTAGAAACCTAGATCGTGCCCCCACTCAATGCTACGAGCGATATGAGCCATTGGCAGAGTAACTTCACAGGCAGCAATGCCTTGTTTCTGAGCCTGCTCTAACGTCACCCCCACTCGACCCACTTGCGGTTCTGTGTAGACGGCATAGCCTAGTACCCGATCGTTGCGTGTCCGGTGTTCACCACATAGAATGGCTTTCAAGCGACGATAGTCTTCCCAAGAAACATGGGTGAAAGCAGGTTGTTTGGCAACGTCTCCGATCGCATAAATTCCAGGGCAAGTTGTCTGAAACTGATCGTCAATTTTGATAAAACCCTGTTCATCTAATTCAACACCTGTCACTGCAGAATTTAATGCCCTAGTATTCGGGTTGCGCCCGATCGCAATTAGCAATGCTTCCCCATCGAGCACTTCACCATTACTCAGCGCTAGGGTAAACACACCGTTGGTATAAGCGACCTGCTTAACGGTCACATTGAAATGCAGCCCGATTCCATCTTGCTTAAATGCATCTAATAGCACAGCACTGACATCGGGTTCTTCTTGAGCCAGCAGGCGATCGCCCCGCACAATTAATTCGGTTTGGCTCCCTAAACGTGCCATTCCCTGCCCTAACTCCAGAGCAATGTAGCCACCGCCGACTACAAGCAACCGAGGTGGAATCTGCTGCAAATCAAAGAAATTTCGGTTGGTGAGATAAGGCGTTCCAGCTAAACCAGGAATGTCAGGAATACTAGAGGATGTTCCTGTATTGATGACGATGATTGGAGCCTGCACCGTCACACCTCCGCCGCTTACCGTCCGCTCTCCAGTGAAAGTGGCTTCAGCACAGACGACTCGAACCCCTGGACTTTCTAGCCTTCGTTTAGTGCCCCGGTTAAACTGGCTGCGAATGCCACGCACCCGCTCCATCACGACAGAAAAATCGACTTCAACCTGTGCGTGTATGCCTAGCTTTGCAGCTTGTCGAGCGCGACCTGCAGCATGGGCAGCGGCTAGAAAGGCTTTGGAGGGAGTACAGCCATAGTTTATGCAACTGCCGCCCAATGCATCACGCTCAAATAGAACGACTTTCTTTCCTGCTTTGGCGAAGTCAGCCGCGAGTGGAACTCCGCCCTGACCACTTCCAATCACAATCACATCTGCTGTTTCCATGGTTACCTCTGCTGATAGGTGGTCATTACAGTTTGTCGGATGAATCAATTGGTTTTGAACTAACGCAGTGGCCTGAATGCCACGCGGATCTCCTCAGAGAAGAGCTGCGGCTGTTCCCAGGCTGCGAAGTGGCCGCCCTTGTTGGCCTCATGGAAGTAGATCAGGTTGCGATAGGCGCGCCGAGCCCATGTCTCTGGAGCCCGATATATCTCCCCCGGAAATACCGTGATGGCCACCGGGAGGGAAATCTCCGCGGTCTTCTGTGCGATCGCGTTCAAAAGACTAGTCTTGTTCTCCCAGTACAGTCGAGCTGACGAGACTGCGCTGTTCGTTAGCCAGTACAGCGTGATGTCGTCCAGCACCTCGTCTTTCGTCGGGGACTTTGCAGAATCGCTGCTGCTGCTTGTCCACTGGGTGAAGCCTGGATGCCCAAGCAGCCACGCTGCGAGTCCGGTCGGCGAGTCCGTCAGGCCGTACCCGATTGTCTGCGGACGCGTGCCCATGATCACGGCGTAGGCCCGTTCTTTCTTATTGAAGGTGTCAAGTGAGTCGAACGCTGCCCGTTCCTTCTCGGATAGTCCTGCTGGTGCAGGTCCGCCGCTGGCGAGCACCGGGGCTACATCGGGCGGTATCGTTGCTGGTAAGTTGATGTGGATGCCGAGTAATCCTGGCGGTGCCTGGCGTGCCATCGCGATAGAGATGGGGGAGCCCCAGTCGCCGCCCTGGGCAACGTAACGGGTGTAGCCGAGGCGCTGCATCAGTTCCGCCCAGGCTCGTGCGATGTGGTCGGGGTCCCAGCCGGTGCCCGTCGGTTTGCCAGAGAAGCCATAGCCAGGAATTGATGGGATGACCAAGTCGAAGGCGTCTTCTGGGCGTCCTCCGTAGGCTGTCGGGTCGGTCAGCGGGCCGATGATCTTTAGCTGTTCAATGACCGATCCGGGCCATCCGTGCGTGACAAGCAACGGCAAGGCGTTCGGATGCTTGGAGCGGACGTGGATAAAGTGAATGTCCAGTCCGTCGATGTTCGTGACGAACTGCGGTAAGGCATTCAGCTTCGCCTCGGCTTTCCGCCAGTCATACTCTGTCCCCCAATAACGAATAAGCTCCTGCATGGTCGCCAGTTGGACGCCCTGGGACTGATCGGTAACCGTTTCTCTGTCAGGCCAGCGGGTCACTGCAATGCGTCGGCGGAGGTCGTCGATCGCCTCCTGCGGAACGTAAACACGAAAGGGGCGGATGGCGTTGTCTTGAGTTGCGATCGCCTCAGACACAACCTGGGTTTGTGTGCGAGTCTGGGCGGATTGCTGCGCTAGCACGAGAACGGGCAGTGCTAGCAGCACCATCGCTGCAAAGAGCATGACGAGAAGTCGCAAGAGCAGGACAAACGTACTTGTGGTGCGGGTTTTAGTTTTGTAGCGTCCTTCTTTCAATTTGGTCATGCGTTTTCTCTTTGCTGCAAATGGTTCGTTCCGTGGCTCAGGTTAAACCCGATCAGTAACCGTCAACTTCGACGACAGCTTTAGCAAACTCCTGTGGCGCTTCTTGTGGCAGGTTGTGCCCAATGCCGCCTTTGATAGTCCGGTGCGAATATTTGTCCGAAAATTTCTTGGCATAGGAACTGGGATCTGGATGCGGCGCGCCGTTGGCATCACTCTCTATTGTGATGGTAGGTACGGTGATCATGGGGAATATGGCGAGTCGCTTCTCAAACTCGTCATACTTCGACTCGCCTTCGGCTAATCCAAGCCGCCAGCGGTAGTTGTGGATCACGATGTCGACGTGATCCGGATTGTCGAAGGCCGTGGCGCTGCGATCGAACGTCGCGTCATCAAAGTTCCATTTCGGTGAGGCAAGTCGCCAGATGAGCTTGTTGAAATCGTGTCGATATTGTTCGTAGCCAAGCTTGCCGCGTTCCGTCGCAAAATAGAATTGGTACCACCATTGGAGTTCGGCTTGCGGTAGCAGTGGTGTCTGGTTGGCCTCAGGGTTGCCGATCAAATAGCCACTTACGGAAACGAGTGCCTTGCAGCGTTCGGGCCAGAGCGCTGCGATAATGTTGGCGGTGCGTGCGCCCCAATCATAACCAGCGATGACTGCCTTCTCGATCTTAAGCCCATCCATCAAAGCAATGATATCGACCGCAAGTGCCGACTGTTGCCCATTGCGGGGTGTCTCGCTTGAAAGAAATCGGGTCGTGCCATAGCCCCGCAAATACGGGACGATCACCCGGTACCCCGCCGACGCCAACAAAGGGACGACATCGACATAGCTGTGAATGTCGTAAGGCCATCCATGCAGAAGGATGACTGGACGACCATCCGCGGGACCCGCTTCGGCGTATCCAACATTCAAGACACCAGCATCGATCTGCTTCAGTGAGCCGAATGATGTGTTTGCCCCCGACTTTATCGTGGACAGAGCGGCTGGTTGTGTTTTGCTCGTTTGGGCGATCGCAGAACTGAATCGACCAAGCTGTGTAGTCGCAATGGCCATAGCTGTAATGCCCAAAAAGCGGCGTCGTTGATGGTTGATTTTGTCGGACATTTTCTAATCCTGTTCGCCGATCGATTGGGCGTAGGTTTTGCCGTACGGGTAGAAGAGTTCTTTGTGGTCTTGCTGCCACGCCGCTTTCAGTTCAGGTGTGGTGATGTCCCAGTCCGGTCGGCATTTCTTGAGAACAGCGCGCAGGTCCTGACGCAGCTCTTCCAGAGTGGGTCGCCCGAAGAACCAGTAGCCCATGTAGATCTTGTAAATAACCAGACCCGGTTCCAGGACGATCGTGTAGGGGATCATAGGATTGTGGAGTGGGTCTGTGTATTCGGCGATATCGAGGTCTTTTTGGAGTTTGCGTCCCGCGTCGGAGAGGAACGGCCAGTGGGCACCGACACCGCTGCGATATTCATTCGTCTCCGTGATGTTGTCGGTGCTGATCGTGACCAAACGGCAATAGCCGACCTCGATCTCACGATGAAGTTGAACCAATCCTTCAGCCTGTCGGCGATCCTTTGGGCAGTACCCTCCGCGGCTGAGGACGAGAACCATCGGATGTTGTCCTTGCAGCTCGGAGATTTTCCGACGTTTCGCGGTGTGGTCGGGCAGTTCGTAGTCGGGGAAGACAGCCCCTGGAACAATATCAGAGCGCATTCGAAAACTCCTTTCTGGTTGGAATTGATAACCTCAGTAAGAGGAACCGACAAAGCCCCTCAAGCCGCGACTTGAGTCCGCGTGAATTCAGCAGCGTGCAATTTCACGAAGTCGTACATACTCGTCGACGTCTTGCCAGTGAGCTTGAATAGGTCGTCCGTCATGCGGTCGTACCGCCCCTGCGCGTGAAGTTCGGCCATCACCGCGAGGTGGTTAAGGAGGTGCGTTGGCACCCCAAACTCACGCAGCGTATCAGTCCATCCGGAGAGCGGCACGTTACGATAGCGGATCGTTCGACCCAGTGCCTCGGAGAACGCGCGCGCATAATGGTTCAGATCAGCCGACTCAAATCCGGTCAGATTGTAAACCTGATCAATGTGCGAGGTAGGGTCGTCTAGGATCACGGAAACGGCGTGCGCTACATCAACCGCCGAGATCGGTGAGGTCTTGCTGTTACCTAGCGGCAGCGCCAGTTCGTCATTGTCCCGGACGCCAGCAGCGGCGAGACGTAGAAAGAAACTTTCGAGGAAGACCGTCGGCCGCACGGTCACGACCGGTAGCCCCGACCACGTCAATGCCTGTTCTGCCAGCCAGTGCAGCTTGTGCTGTGGGCTGTCAGTGGTCTCGGTAATGCTCATCTGCGTCACCGTCATCTGCGACATGTTCACGAAAGCCTCGACCCCGTGGTGCTTCGCCACTGCAGCGGTGTTAACCGTGGCTTCGAGATACGCCGCCGAGACCGACATGCCGAAATAGATGCGCGCGCAACCTTCGATCGCCTGGTGCATTGAGGCAAGATCGGTCAGATCGCCTTGCACAACCTCGGCTCCAAGTTGGCGCAGAGCTTCACCGCGTTCATCTTCCCGCCGGACCAGGGCGCGCACCTTGTGCCCCTTGGCGAGCAGCATTGCGGTGAGGTTGCGGCCAATTGCACCGATATCGCCAGCTGCTCCGGTCACGAGGATTGGGCTGTCATGTATGGATTCCATCGTCATATCATTGACCTTGCGTTCACTTTTCTGCCACTCGTTGCGAAGGCGTATCTGTTTGCGTGATTAACCAAACGTGAAGGCAAAAGCTTCCACCCCAGAATCCAGAAACTCGATCTCGAACTGGCGATCGCTGATGGGCTTTGGCTGCCTGACCAGTTGGTACAACCGCTGTTCGGTAACCGTGCCTTCTCCTCTCTCATTGACATCAAGTCCACGAGCCGCGACTGCTGGCTGGCCGTCTATAAGCACACGAAACCGCACCGACGTTCCTTCGGCTGGCCCCATGACGAGATGCAGGTCACGGGCGTGGAAGCGGTACACAATCCGCCCACCGGGCTTATTTAGTACAATGGCTTGTCTGCCGATGGTCCATTCGCCCGAAAGTGCCCATTGATTAAGTCTCAATTGCGCGGGGGCGGTATATAAATGAGGCTTGTTTAACTCCGCGCGACCGGGAGAGGCAAAATTCTCCGTTCTTTCGTAGCCGAGGTAGTTTTCCGGCGATCGCAGGCTGTTCCAATCGGCGGCAGCTTCAAAACCGCGAGCATCGACTTCGACCATTTCCTGACCGACACGGCCAGTTCCAGATTCAGACAGGAGCTGTTGAATGACCTGTTCCGATCGCTCGTACTCACCCTCGCCGAAGTGATGATGACGAATGCGTCCTTGCGTATCTATAAAATAAAGGGCTGGCCAATAATGGTTCTCGAACGCGCGCCACACGGCATAATCATTATCTACGGCGATCGGATAGTCAATTCTGATTTCCGTCAACGCTCGGTGGACATTATCGATATCCTTCTCGAATTCAAACTCTGGCGTATGTACACCAATGACGACTAGTCCCTGATCTTGATACTTCTCGGCCCAAGCGCGAACATAAGGGAGTTGGCGCAGCCAATTGATGCAGGTATATGTGCAGAAGTTGATCAGCACGACTTTTCCACGCAGTTCGTCAACGGTTAATGGCTGCGAATTAAGCCACGCGATAGCGCCGACAAGAGAAGGCAGGTCGCCTTCAATCGGTAACTTAGCCGTTGCCGACGTAGCGTGCTGTGCGGTGCAGCTGAGCATGCCAAGCGGAGCGGCAGCAATAGTTTTAAGCATGGTTGTTAAAAAGTAGCGGCGATTATGATTGATTTTTTTAGACATGCACTGACCTCCCTGTCGTTGCGTTCGGATAGGTCCAGTGGAATTAGAGAGCCTCGACAGTTGCACTGATAAGGATATTTTTCATAATTAACGCAGCGATCGGAACCCCGCCCTAATTTCCTGAACAAAAATCATTGGCTGCTCCCAAGCCGCGAAATGGCCCCCTTTGTCAAGCTGGTTGTAATAAATGAGATTGGGATACGCCCGCTCGGTCCAGCTCCGTGGAGCCTCATATTGCTCACCAGGGAAGACGCTCACCGCCACTGGAATGGAGACGCCTTTGGTGTTGAAAAAGCCACCCTTGTATTCCCAATAGAGACGGGACGCCGAGACCCCCGTGTTCGTCAGCCAATAAAGCGTGATGTTGTCGAGGATCTCGTCGCGGGTCAGTTCGCCTGTGGCGCTGGTTGTCCGGTTGAGGGCCTCGACGACTGCTGCTGCCGGCTGACCGCCAGCATCATTGTGATCAAGAAGCCAAGCGGCCAGTCCAACAGGTGAATCTGCAATTCCGTACAAGGTTTGCGGACGCGACGCCATCAATTTGGCGTAGTCGACTTGCTTGAACGTTCTGACTAGCTGCTCATAGGCACGCTGTTCGTCAGCCGAGAGACCCAATGGCGCTGGGCTGCCAGCTAGGAGCGCTTTGTCAACATCAGCTGGAACAGTAGCAGGCATGTTGGTGTGGATGGCAAGCAATCCTGTAGGTGCCTGCAAACCCATCTGATCGACGACAAACGCGCCCCAGTCGCCACCCTGAGCGACGTAGCGGTTGTAGCCCAGCCGCTTCATCAACACGTCCCAGGCACTTGCCATGCGCTCGACGCCCCAGCCAGTAGTGGTCGGCTTGCCAGAGAAACCGTAACCGGGCATCGACGGAATCACCACATGGAAAGCGTCCGATGCACTCGCACCATATGCTGTGGGATTGATCAATGGATCGATAATCTTGAGCTGCTCGATGATCGAGCCGGGCCATCCATGCGTGACGATGAGCGGCAATGCGTTTTCGTGTCTTGAACGAACATGAATGAAATGAATGTCTAGTCCATCAATCTCGGTGATGAAGTGTGGCAAGCTGTTTAACTTTGCCTCGACCTTGCGCCAGTCGTAATCTGTCGCCCAATGGCGCGCGAGTTTTTGCATTGTCGCGAGCGGTAGACCCTGCGATAGGTCAGTGACAGTTTCCTTTTCGGGCCATTGCGTTGACGCGATGCGGCGACGAAGGTTGACGAGTGCTTCTTCCGACATGTTGATCCGGAAGGGGCGAATGGTGCTTGGGGCGGCGGACTGCACAGCTCCGGGTTGAGTCGTGGGGGTCTCCTTTGGTTTTGTTGGGCTCGATTGTGCATTGACAGAGCTGAATCGACCGAGCTGTGTAGTCGCAATGGTCATGGCCGCAATGCCCAAAAAGCGGCGGCGTTGATGGTTGATTTCTTTAAACATTGATTTTTAATTGGATTTAACTGAGGTTATGTATCGCCTGCCCACATTACTTAGCTTTGATAGTGGGGCGAGTTCTGGGTTTAAGTTCCGTTGCTCGCCCCATCGCTTAATGCAGCAAGGAAAAGGTCGTCCAAAACTCGCTCTAACAGCTAACAGTCTGACCGCATCACTTGGAAAGAACAGGCAAAATATTCTCCATGTAACGATCAGCGGCGGCGGTTGCCTCTTCTGGACTGCTGCCATTCTGACGCGCACTCAGATAGGGCGCATACCAGTTCCACCAGTGATGCTCGCCGTGAGTCTTCTCGTAGTAATCATGGCGCTCTGCCGTCTCGTGGAGAAGAGTTGCCAGGGTGGCAACGTCTGCTTGTGGAGAGTCCCATAAACGACCAGGAAGCCGCGTTGTGATTTCCTGGAGCAGCCAGAGGTTCCCGTCCGGGTCTTCAAATGAGGCAAAGGAGAAGTAGGAACGACCTTGCGGATCGCGTCCGGAGACACGTGGATTCTCCAGGGCGTTGTTGAAGGGACCGCCAGCATAGTGGAAGATCTCGCTCACATTGACACCGCGATCGCTCAAATCTTTGCGGGCAGCGTCCAGGTCATCCACAGCGAGAACTAGATTTTGTGCCGAGCCAGAATTGGCTGGAGTGACTCCCTTGCCGAAGATGATTGAGGCATCCGAGTTGGGCGGTGTCACATGCACGTTGCGGTAGCCGCCCGCCGCGATGTCGATGTCGAGTCGCCAGCCAAGATTCTCGTAAAATGCCTTCGTGCGCTCCACGTCAGAAACGGTGAATACCACAACTTCGAGTTTCATGTTTGGACGGTTTACTTGATTGCTACTCATCTTGTTCTCCTTTTGGTTAATAAGGTTGTTCAGATTGGTTACGTTTTATTCTTCTGCGATCGCCTTTGGCGGGTCAGGCGCTCCGGCCCAATGCAAACCACTGAAGTTGTTTGAGTTAAAACGCGATTTAAATGTCTGTCCTTCTTTCAACATCTTCAACATCCAAGTGAATTTAGCTTTGATGTACCAAAGGGTGGAATTGTACAGGGAAGGCTAATTCCTGTAATAGCGATAAGACTCTCACCCTCAGCAACAACGTAATTGGCGGCCTACTGCAAGCGGTTGCTCAGAGATAGACTTTGGTCTGAACTTTTAACTTATTATTTGAGCTGTAACGAAGCAGTGACAGCTTGAACTTCTTGTATGATTTTTCCGATCAGCTCACCTGCTGAGAGAGCTTCGGTTAATGCTGCTCCCTGTCCTGCCCACATACTGACAAAATCTGGAATTGATTGTTGAGCAGAAGCCTGACGCAAAACCCGCCCTATAGACATCTGCGCCGGGAATGGCAGCACTTTATCCTTGTTGTTTTCCATTTCATGGATAAATCGATTTCGGATGGCTCTGGCGGGCTTGCCGGAAAATACTTCAGTAATCACTGTGTCTTCGTCCTGACACTTGAGGACTGCCTGCCGATAGACTTCTGAGATGTTGTTTTCAGGGCAGGCGAGAAAGGCAGTCCCCATCTGTACCCCGCTTGCCCCCAGTGCAAATGCCGCAACAATTCCACGAGCATCCATGATTCCGCCCGCTGCCACGACCGGAACCGAGACCGCATCAGCTATCTGTGGCACTAACGCAGCTGTTCCAATCAATTCGTGTTCATAAGGTACTGCAAAGGTGCCGGGATGACCTCCAGCTTCAAAGCCTTGGGCGATGATGATATCGACTCCTGCTTCGACGAGCGCTTTTGCTTCACGGACGGTGGTCGCGGTCGCCAATACAATTGAGCCGATCGCGTGTATCTTATGAATTGCCTCAATGGGCGCAGGTCCAAAGTGGAAACTAAAAACAGGTACTTTCTCCTCAAGCAGGACAGCAAATTGATCTCCGAATGGTCCGAGTATCGGGATTGGTTCAGGCACAGGTCCGGCGTTTAGTTCGTTGTGCCATTTTGTTAATAGCTCAGACATGGGAGTTTGCTGCTCAGGCATCAGTTGATATGCTTCAACGGCTGGAGCAAACAAATTCACTGCGAAGGGTTGGTCTGTCAGCTCTCGAATTTGCCTGATAACGGAGCGAAGGTTAGCTGGTGGGGTGGCCGCCCCACCATACGAGCCTAGACCTCCTGCATTAGAAACAGCTGCAACTAACTCAGGTGTAGAAGCGCCAGCCATCGGAGCCTGAATGATTGGATGCGCGATCTTGAGTAGATCTATCAGTTCCGTCTTAGGCCACATAAATACCTCTCACATGCCTTACCAGTTGCATAGGAACCTCCAGAAACTTGCTAGAGAGTACGACAATGCCTTGTCATTGATGAACAATGAGATAATTTAGTAGTTTGTAAAGGAGACGGGCTTGCCATCTACTGAAATCAAGCGATCGAGGCGAATTTCAGTTCCATCTTGCAGCTTAAGGAATTCGCTTTTGTTGGCAGTATAGAGGTCGATAATTTTGCTTTCTATACTGGCTGCTTCACCAGTTTCTGTGCGATAGCGGATCGTACAAATCCGATGTAAGGTAGCGAGTGCTTCTAGCTCGTCGTAAAAACTACAGCTAACCGCTTGATACAGGTTTGCAGAGGCATCAGAACAGCCTGTATCGACAATGGTGTGTTGAGTTGAATCTGGGTTCAGTTTCATGGTTGATTCTCGACTGATGATGTAAGTGAGCAGAAAAAATAGCGAATTCTCTTTTTAGATTGATGAGCTTGCTCGTCAATCGCCCTACCACTCACTTCACCGAGGAAAACGCGGTCGGTGCTAGCAACTCGTTGCGGATGTTCTGCACGAGGGGACCGTTCTTCTCGCTTTCGGCCTTGGTCGCGATCCATTCAGGGTCGGCGAGGAATGCGTTCCAGCGCTCCTCACGCTCAGCCACACTGTCCCAGGCAAGCAGGTAGGTAAGCTGGTTACTCTCGCTCTCGCCAATCAGCGTTGTCCAGAATCCAGCCTGACGGATGCCATGCTTTTCCCAAATCTGTAATGTGTGATTTTGGAAGCGCGACAGCAGCGCGGATAGTCGTCCGGGCATGGAGTGATAAATGCGTAATTCGTAGATCATGCCTCTAATGCCCTGCACTCTGACCACCATCAACATGAAGGATTTCGCCCGTTACAAAGTTGGCAGATTCTAGATAGAGGATCGCATCAACGATGTCAGAGATTTCGCCCATCCGATCGATTGGGTGCATGGCAGCGAGCTGTGCATGGGTCTCGGCAGGATGCATTGGCGTCTTGATGTTACCCAGCGCGATCGCGTTCACCCGGATACCGCGCTTGGCATACTCGATCGCCAGTGATCGGGTCGCAGCATTCAGTCCACCCTTCGTCAGTGATGCGAGTACAGAGGGTACGCCAGCGATCGGGTTGTCAACCAGACTCGTTGAGATCTGCACAACATGACCGCTACCCTGCTTCTCCATCTCGGCGATCGCGAGTTGTGTCATATGAAAGAATCCAGTGATGTTGGTGCCCAGGTACGCTGCGTAGTCTGCCTCGGTGTACTCGGTGAACGGCTTGGCAATGAAGATTCCAGCGTTGTTGACCAGTGTGTCAATGCGCCCAAATCGGGTCACGCCTTCGATGATTGCACGCTCGGCAGTTTTTCGATCCGCGATGTCACCTGACACTGAGAGAATCTCATCATCGTCCGATGGCTGAATTGAGCGTGAGATCGCAATCACCCGATAGTTGCGATCGCGGTATGCCTTAACCAGGGCTGCACCGATGCCCTGCGATGCGCCGGTAATCACAGCGACTTTCTGTTCAGTGCTCATGTAAAACTCCTTTGGAAATGATGTTTAAATACTGATGTGTGAATCTTGCAGATCAGGCGATGGTCGAAGCTGTGATGCGCTGGTCATGGTCGGTGCTAGTCGCGACTAGCAGCCATGCTTCGATTTCCTGAGCCAATTTTGCGGCATTGCTCTGGCACATCGCGATCGCGTCTTTCCCGACGAGCAAATGCAGTGGCGGACGTTCTGTATTAGCGAGTTGAAGAATCACCTGAGCAAACTTTTTCGGATCTCCAGGTTGGTTGCCGTGTAGCGCATCAGCTCCGCTCCGGATCGGTCCTACTGTTGCCTGATAATCGGCAATAATGGTTTTAGCGGCAACATAAGATTCAGTGCTTAGGAAGTCAGTCGTAAAAAGACCGGGAGCCACTGCGGTGACATGGATGCCAAGTGGTGTCAGCTCCGCTGCTAGCCCTTTCGAGATCCCTTCGACCGCAAATTTAGTGGACCCGTACAATCCCCAGCCCGGAACCACATCGTGGCCAAACAAAGACGAGATATTGATCACCCGCCCGGATTTCCGCTGGCGTAGATAGGGCAACACCGCACGAGTCACATTCAGTAAACCAAACACATTGGTGTCATACTGTTTGCGAACTTCGGCATCCGTGGCTTCTTCGATCGCCGTGATTATGCCAAACCCGGCATTATTGACTAAGATATCAACCCGCTCGAAACGGGAAATGCCTTGCTGGACAGCCTCTTGTACTTGGTCTTCTTGGGTGACATCCATCTGCACAACATGCAGATCCGGGTGGTTTTGAAGGGCAGTGGTGAGTTGTGCGGGATTACTGCGGACCGTGGCTATGACCTGATCACCTATGGCTAAGGCTGCTCTGGCAATTTCTAACCCAAAGCCCCTGGAAGCTCCGGTAATTAACCATACTTTCTGCGTTTTCATCGTGTGTCCTTGTTTAAGGGGTTGTCTAGTGTGTTGGCTTTAGGTCGGTGAGCTTGCTGCCCATCTTGGTTAATTTCATGCTTCTGCGATCGCTCAATCCACACCACTCAAGTTCTTTGAGCTAAAAGCGACTTAATCATTCGGATTGGAGAAAGCAGTAGGAAGCGAAGTTGTTATATCTGATAGGCTTCAGGTGAGCTGCAGGATGAAGTAATTCTGGATTGTCCTGTTCACAAACATAAAGTTGAGTGATAGCGGCAACGGTGATGTTGCTATCATCCGGCTCACTGAAATTGCCAGAACTTCCTAGTTCAATTTCCTACCAGTTTAGTGTGTTGGTGGCGGCACAGGCGGCAAGTACGATGCACCTCTAATTGAATAGAATAGTGAGATGTGCGAAGCTCGTAGGCAATCAAAACCATTCCCCCAAATAGAACGGTAACTCCACTGAGAAAGACTATCAGTGCCATCTGTGCTAGCCAACTGACATTAGTGGCAACTGCTATGGAAATGACCAACATATCCAGCATAAAGACTAGGATAGAAGTATAAGTAAGAACAAGGGCATCATGCACGAAATGATGGTGTCTCAGGAGATCCCTCAGCAGGGATTCAAGTTCTTGTACCTTCTGAGCCTTGTGCCCATTGGGAGCTAGATCCGACTCCTGCAAGTTGCTTAGTTCTTGGTTGACGGCATGTAGGCGGTCGCCGAGGGAACCGTACCGAACAATCAAGCCGTTTACCACGATGGCACAAGTCGTGATCGTGACGACAGGAGCAATGATCAGGTTAATTGTCTTTGTCACTTCCTCAATTGACGACATAATGCCACACTCCCTTAGATAAGGCGTTAACCCGATCTCTATTTGGTTTCAGTGGGGTTGAATTCGGTGACTAACAACGCCCCCACTAGTAAAAATCGTTGCAATTTTGCGTCTTACTCTTTGTCGTTTATGACCAGGCTCTGTTCATTGGTATTGGCGACAAGCACTGCTAGGAGGCGTGCGGATTCAGTATCACTGGCATTGGCGCTGACACGATGATGATCGCCAGGTAATTCAAAAAAGTTTTCACCAGCGTGATATACCTGCTCTGGATTATCATTGATTTTGCTCCGAACCGCACCTTCCAGAACTGTTGCATAGATGAAAGCTGAGGCTGCATGGGTGTGAGGGATCGACGAGACACCTGGCGCATATTCGACCACCTGGACTTTCATGCTCTTGCCAGGGGCATTGGGAAGGGTATGGTCGAAGACCAACGTTACCTTTTCACCCAACACGGTTGAAGCTGCGAATACGGGGAGAGTTATGAATAGGGAGAGTGCCATGAATAAGGAGAGAGTTATGAATACAACTTTATGGAAAAATCTAGTCAACACTTCTGCTCTCCTTGTGTGAATACAAACGTGAATACAAGCTGGTAGATATCAATTCATCTGATGTGCTTTTATGCTGAACAAGCCGATCGTTGGTTAGATCTGTATAGGTTGAGCTTTGTAAAACTCAGCAGTTGCGCGATGTTGGACTTTGTGTCTTCAACTCAACTGATGTCAGCATTAAATTCTCATTGCTGATCTTTAAGCGATCGAGCGGTTGAGCCAGTTCTCGAAGTGCGTCGGGCCGATGCGCGAGTTGCCCTGAGGGACGAGTTGATCGTTCAACGCTGCACCAAAGTAACGGGCGTGACTGTCTACAACCACTTGGCGTGAGTCGTGAGTTGTACTCAGGAATTGGCGGATGATCTCCTCGAAACGGAACCGATCGGGACCCGCTAAGTCGATAATGCCATTTACTGGCGCTCCCAGTGTGATATCAACCAGCGTGTCAACAACGTCATCTGACCAGATGGGCTGGATAAAGGCAGACGGCAAGTGAACTGTTTGCCCATCAGTGGGGAATTGAGAGATGATCGTCTCGATGAACTCAAAGAACTGCGTAGCGCGGACGATTGTATAGGGGATTGCTGCGGACTGGATCAACTTTTCCTGAGCGACTTTCGCACGCATATAGCCGCTATCCGGGATGCGATCGGCCCCGACGATTGATACCATAACGTGATGAGTCACACTCGCGTCTGCCTCTGCTGCTAACAGGTTCCGGGTTGACTTCTCGAAGAACTCTAGCACCGCCGCATCTTCAAAGGAGGGTGAATTCGTCACATCGACAACAACTTGAGCACCTACTAGCACATCAGCCAATCCCTCACCTGTAACAGCGTTGACACCTGAAGAAGGGGACGCTGCGATCGCCTCATGTCCAAGCTCCTGTAGCTTGCTCACAAGCTTCTTGCCAATCAGCCCACTGCCACCAATAACAACAATTCTCATGGCAAAACCTCTAATAATTAGATAGGGGAATTGAGTTTGGCAGTCACCGTTGCGAGTTTGCTACCAAGTTGCAGGATACTTGTCTGTTGAACTTCATCCTTCAAATTGCCATTCTCCTCAAACGCTTGATAAGCGATGCTAATTGCCTGCTGATCGGGCAGCACCAGAACCCCAATGTTGCCAAGAATGGAACGGACGTGAACTAATCCTCGTAAGCCTCCCAACGCTCCAGGAGAAGCACTCATTAACACCGCAACCTTGCCTGCGAAACATTCCAATGGAAGTTCGCCCGGTTCAGAACGCGATGCCCAATCAATCGCATTTTTCAGCAGTGGGGTGATCGAACTGTTGTATTCTGGGCAGGCAATGAGGAAACCCTGATGCGCTTTCATCAAAGCCTTGAGCTTGAGGACATTCTCTGGCAGTCCCTCAGCCTCTTCCAAATCCCCATCGTAGAGCGGTATGGGCAGATCGCGGAAATCCAGGTATGTTACCTCTGCACCTGCGGCTTTCGCTCCTTCAAGGGCGACTTTCACCAGTTTTTTGTTGATAGAATCTTGGCGAGCACTCCCGGCAAAAGCGAGAATTTTGGTAGTGGTCATGAGTTTCTCCTTTTTAGTTTTCTCGTGATAAGTCTATGCTGGTTGAGTTTTGAGCCATCCGCAGTGAGTTGTGAAAACTGTTAACTGGCATGAGATACGGCGGTGCTAACCATCCATTCCAACGGTCGCGGTTGAAAATTTAGTTCGCGTTTTGCCTTGGCATTCGAGGCACCTCGCATCTGAGTCTGGTAGTAAACAATGTCCGAACCTCCCTCTAGGTTCAAAGCATCTTCAATGGATACTCGCGGCGGCGGGGGAGCATTCAGCGATCGCGCAAATGCAGGCAGCCAATCGCGCACCGCTAAAGGCTGATCATCCACAATCAGATAAACACCAGAATTGCCCTGCTCTGCGGCTGCAACCGTGGCGATCGCGGCATCCTCGATGTGTAACCACGACCAGACGCCATCACCATTGCCGACAATTGGAAACTGTTGCTGCCGTATCTGTTGTGCTACATCACCATCCGGGTTGAACCAAGTGCCAGGTCCGTAGAAGAAACCATAGCGTAAGGCAATTCCTTCGAGATTGGATTCCAACAAACGGTATTCAATCTCAGTGACGAGGCGAGCATCGGCGGCAACGGCGGGGGAGGCATCCAGCGATAACGGTGTTTCCTCATCTGCCAATCCATCACCGGGAATTCCCCAGAAGGCGACCGACTGTCTCAGGTAACGGCGCACCCCTGCTGCCTGTGCTGCCGCCAGCACATTGGCACCCCCCTCTAACCGAATCCGCGTATTCAGAGGCCCTGCTGCACTCATTGATTCGCGGCTGTAAGTTTTGGGTAAGGCGGTGAGTTGTTCAATCACCACCTCCGGTTGAGCGTGGGCGATCGCCGCTTTAACTGCATCTGGGTCGAATACATCTGCGATCGCAGGTTCTATTCCCTGTGCCGCTAATGACTGCGCTCTTTCTTGCGAGCGGGTCAGCGCTACAACGTCGTGTCTTCTGACAAGTAATTGGTCGAGTAGGGGACGACCGATCGCTCCTGTTCCCCCGGCAACAAAAATCTTCATTTGTGACTCCTGAAAAACTTGTCGCCTAGTACGGCACTACATTGCGTTGATAGCGGAAGTGTTACCGTCCAGGAAGCCGCACCCTGACCTCTTGGAGTATCCAACCGTTGCCGTCTGGATCACTGAACGAGGCGTAGGAGGCATAGTCACGACGTTCTGGATCGGGACCTGGTACCCGCCCCTCGGTTCCGGCGTGGTGGAAGATCCCGCCGATGTCGTGAAATATCTCACTCACCTCAACACCCCGCTCAACCAGTTCGGCGCGGGCTGCCTCAATGTCGTAAACGATGAGGTACAAACCCTGAACTGAACCTGGCTCGGCTAATGACACTCCGTTACCAAAGATGATTGAGCACTCTGATCCGGGAGGAGTCAATTGCACCACCCGGAAGCCATTCTCGCCAGGAAAGTCGGCATCCAGTCGCCATCCCAACGTTTTATAGAAGTCTATGGAGCGATCAACATCGGCAACGGGGATCACCACAATTTCGAGTTTCATGTTTTGGCTGCTTACAGTATTGCTAGTCATTTTGTTCTCCTTTAAGTTGGTGAATTTGATGTTTAGATTGGTTGCTTTTCATTCTTCTGCGATCGCGATTAAGCAAACCACTGAAGCTCTTTGAGTTAAGACAATAAAGTTGCTATATCCTCGTCGCAACGGCAGGTAAAGTTCCGGGCGGACCTAAAATTTCATCCCCGATTTCAGCACTAATGCGCTCGAACAGAGCTATATCAGATGCTGCTGTTTCATCCTGGGTTCCCACCGCTTCAATCAGCCGAGCAAAGGCACTGGGGGCAGCAATGACTAATCCGCGCGCTGGCTGTTCGCTGAGTGCGGCAACAACATGAGTGGTGCCGATAGGAATGAAAAAACTTTCACCTGCGCCTAACACGACCTTGTGCTCATCTGCCCAGACCGTGAACTCACCTTCCAGCACATAAAGTTGTTCGGAGTAACGGGTGTGGCGATGGGGAGGAGTCTGTGAACCCGGTGGAAAATAGCCTTCAATCAGATCGTATTGACCTCCGGTTGTAGTGTGATCGGCAACGATGCTGAGACAAGAACCAAAAAGCCAGAAAGATTGTGTCATGAGATAAAGACCTGTGGGATAACTGTGTCAACCAATGCAGCTTCTATGCGACTGAGGCTAGCTGCACATAACAATCAAAAACGTTGATTAGTTGCTGCTACAAGAGCTGCTATCAATTGCTCAATAGTCCAACGCTCGCAGTAACGAATCCCATTCACAAAGAAAGCTGGTGCAGCTTCTACCCCACTGCAATATCCACCCTGAATGTCTGCAATGATGTGATCGACATAAGCTCCTTTGGATAAGTCTTGCAAAAATCGAGAAATGTCAAGTCCCAGACGATTTGCATATTCCACGAGGTATCCATTCTCTAAGGCTTGTTGATGGATAAAGAGCATCTCATGCATCTGCCAAAACTGACCTTGAACTGCCGCTGCTTCCGCTGCTTCCGCTGCCCGCTGAGCATGAGGATGAATCTGTATTTGGGGGAAATGACGAAAGATAAAGCACACATCATTCTCCTCGAAAGGGCTTAACTGCTGTTGAGCAGCTTTAATCAACCGATAGGTCTTTGCACTTTGAAAACATTCATAGTCCCCATACAGGATGAGTACAACACTGGCACTTAGCACACCTTGAATGTGATCCTGAACTGAAGGTGGGGCAAATAAGGAATGATGCTCGCAATCGCTAGCCATATTTCAGACCTGCCAAGCAAACTTAAACTCTGCAACTTAATTGCTGTTAGCGTTTGCATGAACCCAATATAGGGAGTTGGCTCCTACATGTCGCCCACTGAAAGTTCATAATTTCGTGCAACATAAGATGGATGAAGTAATCTACCTAAGGTAGTAGCTTCTCTCCAACTAAAGTATGAATCTAGGCCTTAACTCAAGCCTATAAACTAACAAGCCCACGTTTAACCGCAACAATGACGGCTTGCGTGCGATCGCTCACTCCCAGCTTGCTCAAAATCCGAGTCACATGCGACTTGACAGTGCTCTCACCAATCTTGAGAGCAATTCCAATATCTTGATTACTCAATCCCTGCGCCATTAAACGGAGCACTTCTAGCTCTCGTTCACTGAGTATCGGATTATTCATCCTCTCTACCAGCTTACTTGCCACAGCCGAAGAAACATACTGTTGACCGCTGTGAACGATGCGAATCGCATTCAAAAGTTCATTTGGCTTTGCATCTTTAAGCAGATAGCCCTGCGCACCCGCCTGCAATCCTCGATAAATATCTTCATCGCCATTGTAGGTGGTCAGCACAATAATTCGAGCTGACTTAAATTCAGCACAAATTGCAGTAATGGCTTCAACCCCTGCCATTCTTGGCATGCGTAAATCCATGAGGGTGACATCAGGCTGATGTTCACGGTATTGGGCGATCGCCTGCTGCCCATCCTCTGCTTGAGCAACCACTGTCATTTCTGGATCGTAGTTAATGATGTTAGTCAATCCTTCTGTAACGAGGGAGTGATCATCAACAATCAGAACCCGAATTTTAGTGGATTGACTCATGATGATTTTCACTCCCGGTTGACAATGACAACAATTTCTGTTCCTTGTCCAGGTTGGCTTTGAATCGATAGGTGTGCACCAATTCGTTCTGCTCGCTCGCTCATTCCCAACAAACCAAAGCCGCCCAGTGATGAAATGCTTCCAACCCCAAAGCCCTGTCCATCATCTTGAACGCGCAGAAGACATTGAGCATCGTCATACACTAGCTCAACCAGAATTTTACTAGCATTGGCGTATTTGATCGCGTTTGTTAAGGCTTCCTGTCCAATCCGTAGTAAGTGATTTTCTACTTCGGGCGATAGAGAGTAAACTACGCCCTTGCTTTCATAAATCAAAGCGGTCTTAGTAGTTGACTGCATCTGAATCACGAGGCGATGTAGAGCACTCTGTAAAGTACTCGCTTCTAAAAGTTGAGGACGGAGTGCTACCACTGAGCGACGCGCTTCAGCCAGCCCAGTTCGAGCTAATTCATCAATTTTTTCCAGCCTTTCCAGATATATCTGAGCAGATCCCGAATCATCTGCCAGCATTTGTGTTACAGATCCGACATGGAGCAAAATGCCTGTAAAAGCCTGTGCCAATGTATCGTGAATTTCTCGCGCCATGCGGTTGCGTTCTTCTAAAACGGAAGCCTCCTCAGCACGTTTGCGTTCACGTAGTGCGGCCTCTCGTCGTTCGCTAATGTCAAGAATGACTCCTAACATTTGCACAGGCTGTCCGGTTGTGTCATAAATGCCCCGACCTCTGGCAACTAACCAATGAATGCTGCCATCTGGATAAATGACTCGATATTCTGCTTCAAAATCGGTACGGGTTTCTAGAGCTGTTTCAATGGCTTGCTCAACCCAATCAATATCTTCTGGATGAACCCGATCTCGCCATGCCTGATAGCTACTCTCAACTTCATTGGGAACTAATCCCAGCAATCGCACATGATTGTCGTCCCAGTCCACTGTGTTCTCAGTAATATTCCAGTTCCAACTGCCAATGTAGCTGAAGTCCATTGTCAACCTGCGTTGTTCTTCACTCTGTCGTAAGGCAGTCTCTATTCGCTGGCGCTCTTCAATCTCCTGAGAGAGCAGCACAGTTCGCTCAGCAACCTGTTGTTCCAAGGTACGGTTGTAGTCAGCAAGTAGTTGCTCAGCTTTTTTGCGTTCGGTAATGTCTTGAAAAGTGGCGATCGCATAGGCAATATTGCCCTGTTCGTCAAAAACTGGCGTTCCCCAAATCTCAAGTGGAATGATGGTATTGCCTCGGTGAATTTCTAAATCATCTGTCCTCGTGCGTTCACCTTTCAACGCCCGGTATAGATTCAGTTTTTCAGTAGGATATTTTTGATTCGTTCCGGCTATATAAGCTTGATATGTCTCTACAAGTTGATCCATTGTTACGGAAGAAACAACCCCTTTGCCTATTAGCTGAGTTGCTTGTTGATTGAAGTAGTAAGGGCGGCCCGCCGCATTCACAACTGCAACTCCTAATGGAATCGCTTCTAAAAATTGAGTCATTTGACTTTTGCTTGCACGTTGCTCTGAGTACAATTTGGCATTCTCGATCGCAATTGCTGCTTGAGTAGATAGTAGGCTTAAAAGTTGCGATCGCTCTGGTGAAAATACTCCAGTTGCCAACTGATTTTCTAAATACAACACGCCCACAAGCTTGGTTTGGTTCAGCAGTGGTAAACACAAAACCGATTGCGTTTGATGGCGTTGAATATAGGGATCATTGATGAAATGACCTTCACGGGTAGCATCATTGAGAATGACCGATTCATGAGTCCGAATTACATACTGAATAATGGATTCAGGTAAACAATTCGTCATTGGAATCGATTGCAGCACTCGCGTTGCACAGACCTGTGCGCCCTCACTAAGTTCACAAGTCGCTTCGATCTTCCATTCTCCTGCATCTTCCAAAAGTAGAGATCCGGTTTGTGCGCCAGCATTTTCAATTAGACTCTGCATCAAAGAATGAAGTAATCGTTCTAGTTCAATCTCGCTTGAAATCGCTTGTGATGCTTTCATCACCGCTGCTAAATCGATAGCAACCTGTGAGGTGTTAGAAGTAGTTCCAGCAGTAGTGAGAACTGTCACAGGAGCCACATTTAGCGACTGAGGAAAAAACTGTGGATAGCAAGTCTCTAAATCTTTGGCTTTTGCAGTTGCTCCCCATCGTTCATAGCAGTAGTGCGCTTCTTTCATGTAAAGCTGGGCAATTTTCTCTCTGCCTCGCGCTAGATAGTGCTTTGCAGCTAATTCATAGGCTAATGCTTCTTCTTGAATATATTCATTCTCCCTAGCCCCTCGAATCGCTTGTTCGTAAAACTCTTCTGCCTCAAACAACTGACCCAAAACTCGCGCTTTCTCTGCCTCAACTAGATA
Organism: Trichocoleus sp. FACHB-262; assembly: GCF_014696035.1. Lineage (NCBI taxonomy): Bacteria > Bacillati > Cyanobacteriota > Cyanophyceae > Leptolyngbyales > Trichocoleusaceae > Trichocoleus > Trichocoleus sp. FACHB-262. The sequence goes on from NZ_JACJPK010000112.1 coordinate 42,757, forward strand.
AAATTTATGTAGATGATTCATTGGAGCCTGATGCGCCCGTATTTGCATCTTTTCTTGGTTGCTTGTCACCTTGAGAAGTAGGTGTTTTTGTTCTGAACGACGAACAAGTGGATGTACTGCTAGCCGTGCCAAAAAATCGTAGAAATGTAACATGGGGGTCGTTATCCACCCAGTTACTCCATCCAAATACTGTTCGGCTTGGGCTGCATTTTCCACTGCTTGAGTAAACTGCCTAAACAGATAATAGAGGATAAGCTTGTAAATATAAAAGATGTGGAGTCCAGTTCTATCATTTGCGGCTAAACTAAGCGGTAGTAATGTCTCCTCATTGTAAGCAACACCTTGTAAACGGCAAGGATTTTCTACCTGTCCCAGTAAGTTCAGGACTACCTGCCGATGAGTTTGGCACCAAGTCAAGACTGTTTCTTGCTTGAGTCGAGGGCGTTGCTGAAAGAGTAATGCTGGCTTTGGCACAATGAAGGTATGAAATGTCC
>NZ_JACJPK010000113.1:0-11941 GCF_014696035.1 Trichocoleus sp. FACHB-262
TGCGGAGCCTAGGTCATACTTATCAGGAGATGGGAGACGACGGCAAAGCTATGGACTATTACCAACAAAGCCTAGCGCTCGCTCGCGAGCGCAAAGACCGCCGAGCTGAGGGAGCTGCTTTGGGGGCTCTAGGAGTTGTCTATGAGGGTTTAGGAGACTGTAACAAAGCCATTGAGTATTACGAACAAAGCTTAGCCATCGAGCGCGAGACCAAAGATCATCTGGGCGGAGCGCCTGTTGTCTTTTATAGTGAACCTAGGAGTTGTGTATGAGGGCTTAGGAGACTGCAACAAAGCCATAAACCATCACCGGGTATCAAACATTTGTGCGATCGCTGAACCCAGCCGATTGAGATACTATTGATATCTCAGCGGTTGAGAATACCTAAAAGGCTGAGTAGTAAAAGATTTCGGGCAACAAATTCCTGACTTGGGGTTGTAGGGGTCAGAAGCTCAAAAGTTGTGGGGTCTCTGCCTGTATTTAGGCAAATTTTAGGCAAGAAGAGTAAAGCGCTCTCTACAACCTATAGCTAGAAAGCACTCTATTATTTCTATGAAAGGACTGCAAATCCTTTACCTCAAATCAACCTGCAAATATTCGGTCCTTTGTTTTACAGTCAAGGATCTGAATCAAAATGCAGCTTGCAGCGCTCCACAACTGTAAATAAGCTTGTTCTTAAATCAACGTTTCAGTTCTTCGCACGATTGATGAGTTTGTTTACAACTGAGCCCAGTGACGAGAGCGGCATGAATACACATCTCACCGTTGCACGCCAGTATTTGAGCGCGTTGGAGCGGGGCGTCGGGCGTGACGAACTCGCCACGTTTTTCACGGATGATGTGGTGCAAGAGGAGTTTCCTAACCGGCTCGTCCCAAACGGAGCTACGCGCGATCTTAACGCTTTGCTTGAGGGGAACGAGCGCGGCAAGCAAATCATGGCACGCCAATATTACAATATAACAAACATTGTTGAGGCCAGCGATCTCGTCGTGCTGGAAGTGCAATGGAGTGGAACACTCGCCCACGCCGTCGGCCCGCTTGCTGCAGGTGACACGATGCATGCCCGCTTTGCCGTGTTTCTGGAATTTCGTGACGGAAAGATCAGTGCCCAACGCAATTACGACTGCTTTGAGCCGTGGTAATTAAGTGATGTTGTTGGCGCTGTAACCGGGTGCCGTAACGTATGGTCTGCTCATTGGGGTGTTTGAAGCGAGGCTATCAAGAAGTGCAATTAAGCTGAAATCCATATAGAACAAGGGATTGAGCGTAGTTGTTTTGTGCCAAAAAGTTCTATCATCCTCCACACCAGCCTGAACCAAACAACGAGTTTGCGCTGTTTTAGGCTCCGAATTAGGGCTAATTGCATCTGGTGACAGCTTCGCTTCAATTGGCCCTTGATGTGCATGCAAGGGGATGGGTTAACGCTTTTGGGAAGCAACCATCAGTCACATCCGAAATCCTAAGGGGCCTGTTGTGAAGTTGCTTGAGAGAAACGTTTGAGCTTGATGTTAACTGTTTCATTGCTCCTGAGAGAAACACTATGGAATTTCTATTACAACGCTGGGCGATCGCGGGGTTAAGTTTGGCTACAGTAGTTGGAACCATAACCGCTGCGAATCTATCTCACGCTATGCCTTCAGGCCTAAAACCAATTCCTGAAAATGCATGCCAACGATCGAGCTTTTATCAAGTCAAAACTTCTGATGGGTTAGGCTTGGTAGCTCGCCGCCCAGATGGCACCTTGCGGTCACTGGCTAACGGTACGTTGATCAAGTTTTTGGGTGAGGGACGACGTGGAGCCAGTCTGTTGGTAGCTGGAGAAAAGGCACCTGTCGTGGTTGATAACCTCCCCTTCCGTTCTTTAGTGACCATTGCTTCGAGTGCGCATTTCGCTGGCAAAATGCGCATCAAAACCTTGGAACCAGGAGGCTATGTCAACCTTCGCAAAGAAGCCACAGTTTGGGGAGGCAATGAAACGTTGATTGCGGGCGTGTTGAAAGATGGCACCGAAGTCAGCGTCCAAGGATTGGCTCCTAATACCTCAGAGTTTTACTATGTTATAGCTCCTGGAGGGTTAGAGGGATTTGTCACTAGCTCATACTTGCTTTGTAATGCTACCTAAGCGATCACTTAGGATGAACTAAACAGGGTTACTTGACGGCACTGAAAGATCTGAAAAATTGAACAGCTAACGGTAATAGCTATTATCGTTAACTTGAAAAACTGGCTAAGCCTATTGCGACGTATAGGGTACACTCCTGCTGTCATTAGTTCTCGGCTGAGGCAAGCCTTGCAGTTCCTTAGCGATCGAGCAACGAAATTTGAGGAACCTATTTGGTAGTATGACTAGCGTTACTTTCATCGTGCTACAAGCATGCATTAGATGGCACCGAATCCTTCAGTTTGAGGCAAATCCACTACCCTCACTAGTCAACTGGGACACTTCATTGAGGGCTATCTACAGCAAAATTTTAGCTAATCGATCTCAATGCTGGGAGCCAGCAAGCAGTTACCACAGTACAAGAGGATAAAGGCAGCTTTAGATCCGTTCGTCAACGAGGTTAAGGGAGATGGTCAAAAAGAAAAAGAGTGAGAGACCCTGGAGCTACAAACGCGCTCCTAATGGTTGGGAAGTGTGCCTGGACGGTAAAAGTAAAGGCATAGTCGTCAAGGATGGTCCTGCTGAAACTCCGTGGAGATGGAAATCGCTGGGTCAGAGTGGAGGACTTCACAGTACCCGGAATGAGGCAGCAGCAGCACTTTTGCAAGCGTACAAAGAAAAGTGAAAACAAGGTAGGGCTTTGCGTTGGAACACAGGCGATCGCTTACTCTCAACATGCCAAAGCGCCTAGCGCCTGATGGCTCTCCTTAGTCCAAGGTAAATCCGTCACTGGTTTTGCCAATACCGAAGAAGCAGCGGTATTACCGGTCAAAATCCTGCCTCATCTGAAGCTGGAGCGCAAGCAGTTTTGCAACAGCTGAGGGGCTAAGCCTGGTGTGCGGAAAACGGTCCATCTTTAGCCTTTACAACGTGACGCTTGCCTTAGGAGAGAGTGAAGCCATTGTCCAAGCTTTTGGGAACGGCCTGTATTACCTATGCAATCGCTGACTAGTTCGTTAATCGCCCCCTTCCGATTACTGCCTGACTCAGTATCAATCCCACGTTAGGTACTGTTTCACAGACTCCAGAGTCTCTACGATCACTTGAGTAGCGTTATGGGCGATCGCATGGCACAACGACCTGGCATTTTCCCCACCTTCTTCATCTCTGGCTTTGAGTGTTCCACGTTTCTCTGGAAGGACAAGCAGAGGCGGAATCTGGTTGTGGAGACCCAGCACGATCGTCATGTCCAAGAAGATTACAATCTCTTGAGATCGCTGGGAATTGATGTCGCACGCGAAGGCATTCCCTGGCCGCTGGTCGATCATCAGGGCAGCTACGACTTCTCGGGCATCGACCCGATGCTGGACGCGATGCGACAGACACAAATTACGCCCATCTGGGATCTTTGCCACTACGGCTATCCAGACGACCTCGACCCCTTCTCGGAAGCCTTTGTCGATCGCTTTGCTCGCTACTGTCGAGCTGCCGCAGAGTATGTCATTCCTCGGCTGCTAGGTCCTCATTTCTTCACACCCATTAACGAGATTACCTTTTTCTCATTCTGCGGTGGCGAGTGGGGCTGGGTCGCTCCCTATCAGAACACTAGAGACGATCGCTACCGGTTGCGCTTAGCCCTCTGTCGAGCCGCGATCGCAGGAGTCAAGGCGATCCGAGAGGTAGAGCCACAAGCCCGCATGGTTCATATCGACCCCTTGGTTCAAGTCGTCGCTCCCCGCGATCGCCCGGATCAAATTGAGGCTGCGCAGCACGAGACCTACGTGGACACATTTTTGGCCTGGGACATTCTATGTGGGAAAGAGCATCCTGAATTCGGCGGTTCTCCTGACATTCTTGACATCGTGGGTGCCAACCACTATTCCTTTGGCCAGATGGAATACCGAGAACAGGGACCGCACCAAGCTCTTCCACCCAATGACGATCGCATCAAGCCGCTGTGTGAGTTAATCAACTGGGTCTGGGAGCGATACCACAGACCGATGATCATTGGCGAAACCAGCGGACTGGAAGCCGGACGTGATGAGTGGCTCAGGGACGTGATGGACGAGGCTTTAGCAGCGGTGAATGCAGGAATTGATCTGCATGGGATCTGTTTATTTCCGGCTGTGGATATGCCAGATTGGCACAGTGGTAAGTGGCTAAACAACGGCATCTACGATTTGGTGAAAGAAGGGGATAACCTAAAGCGGGTCCCTTGTGAAGCCTACATCGCCGAACTGCGGCGCTGGCAACAGGAACTCAATCGGGTGATGACCCTAGATGCTGACCCCCTAAGTGATCCCGTAGATCTCCAAGATGTGATTGATGCGGCCCAGCGACTGCAAAAAGTACCTGACCGCAACTGGCATTGAGGATTCAATTGCACTCATTTGTCGGTCTGCGCGATAGTTTTTCGAAGTCGGGACCAAGGTTCCATCCTGCTCGATCCAAACCACCTGAATTACAAAACAATTTGTAATTGTAGCAACCTTGCCTTCCTACTAGGGAAACCTGGACTCATATGACCTGTGATTGAAGGCACTCAATTTTCTGATGTATAAGCATGCATTAGAGATATCACTATGCTAGGCAGACTGACAGTCAAACAGATTCAGCTTTTGGGTAATCGAACCAGTATGTCGGTACTGGCAATGACCAGTATGGTTACAGTTGGAGCGATTGCTAGCGTGACGGCATACTGGGTGCTTCATCAACACCAGAGTGGGGCAGTAAATGTACCCACTATTGAACCGTTCATTAATTCTGTCACTGCCCTCGGATATTTAGCTCCTCAAGGTGAGATCATCCGTCTTGCAGCACCAACACCCAATCAGCGTTTAACTGAGTTACGGGTCAAAGAAGGTGACAGGGTTCAGGTTAACCAAATCATTGGTGTGATAGATAACTTAAAAGAATATGAAGCATCGGTCAACAGCGCCAAAGCACAGGTTAATGTCGCACGGGCACGTTTAACACGAGTACAGGCAGGTGAAGAAGCTGGGGTGATTGAATCCCAAAACCGAAAAATTGCTAGTCTAAAAGCACAATTGGCGGGCGATACCGCAACGCAACAAGCGGTGCTGGCACGGCAGAAAATAGAACTTGCTAATTCTGAAACAGACTATCGACGGTATGAAACACTGGCTCAAGCAGGTGCTATCTCTAAAGCAGACGCAACCCATAAACAGTTACAAGCAGAAGTTGCCAGAGTTCGGTTCCAAGAAGAAGAGGCCAGGTTACAAGAAATAGTGGACACGGGCCGGCAACGCATTGAAGAAGCAAAGGCATCACTGACAAGTCTTGCCACAGTGCAACCGACTGATGTGTTAGTCGCTCAGGCAGAATTGAGTGAGGCATTGTCACAATTGCACAAGGCAGAAGTGGTCTTGGATTCTCTGTATGTGCGATCGCCCATCGCTGGTCAAATTCTGCGGCTGAATGTCAAGGTGGGTGAGCTGGTTGGTCCAGGAGGCATTGCCGAGATTGGCAAGACACAACAAATGTACGTAATTGGAGAAGTGTATGCCAGCGATCGCCAGTACGTTAAGATTGGTCAGCCAGTCACGATTGCCAGTGATTATGACGGATTCGGAGGCGAACTTACAGGTGTGGTGGAATCCATAGATTTACAAATTGTGAAGCCTGATGTGGTGGCGAATGATCCTGCTGAGGACACGGATGTTAGAGTTGTCAAGGTGAAAATCCGGTTGAATCCTCAAGATAGTGAGCAGGTTAAAACTCTCAGCAACCTAGAAGTGAGAGCTTCAATTCAAATTCATCGCCCGCCTGTATCAATTAGGCAGAATTAACCTCACAGTATGCATCGATTCGCCAAAACTCCCCTCGCTTGGCTGCAACTGACTCATCACAAGCTACGGCTGATAGTGGCGCTAATGGGGATTGCATTTGCCGCGATCTTAATTTTTGTACAATTGGCATTTTTAGATTCCCTCTATGAAAGCCAAACAGCCGTACACAAAAGGATGAAGGCAGATTTTGTCTTGGTTGATGCGAGGTTACGCACGCTCTCTCGTTCCTACCTTTTTCCCAAGCAATATCTATATCGGGCACTCAATTTTTCTGAAGTTGAGTCAGTCAACTACATTCTGTATGGCCGGCAGTCGTTTAAATATGGCAACGCGGTTGGAGGCAAGGGGGTTATTGTTCTAGGAATTAATCCCGATCGCTGTCCCTTTGAAATTCCTAATTTTCAGCAGGTGGCTCACTTACTGCGAACCAGAGATGTTGTTCTGTTCGATCGCAATTCTGATATGAAAGAATATGACGATCTGGTTAAAGATTTAGCGACAGGTAAACCCATTGCAGTTGAAGTTGGCAAAGAGCGCGTTCTAATCAGTGGATTAGTTGATTTTGCCGGTGCATCTTTTGCGGATGATGGCAATCTAATCACGAGTGATACAACCTTTTTTAATTTGCTGCCTACACTCTCTAAAAATACAATAGCAGTCGGCTTAATCACGCTGAAACCGGGTGTAGATCGGACAAACATCCTGAACAGAATTGAAAATCAACTTCCTAAAAATGTGAAATTGATGACGCGGCAAGGCTTTATTGAACACGAAAAATATTACTGGAGCAGCAGTGCCCCGCTTGGCTTTGTATTTACTGTTGGAGTCTGCGTCAGTTTCTTCGTAGGAGTAATTATTGTTTACCAGATTCTTTACACCGAAATTACAGATCACTTATCCGATTATGCAGTCCTCAAAGCGAGAGGCTTTAAACATCGGTACTTTTTAGGAGTCTTATTTCAGGAGGCTCTAATCCTTGCGGTGTTGGGATATATTCCTGGGTTTGCAATTTCTTTAGGGATCTACGAATTTGTCCACAATGCTACCGCTTTGCCGATGTACATGACGTTTTCAAGAGCGGTTTTGGTGTTTCTACTTACCATGATGATGTGCTTTACATCCGGGAGCATTAGTATGAATAAGTTGCGAGAAGCTGATCCAGCAGATCTGTTTTAAGTTTCAACTCGAGTTTTGTATAGTTACCTAATCATCCGTGTCGGTTCAAACTATTGTCTGTATTCAGCACCTTAATCACTTCTTTGGCAAAGGAAATCTCCAAAGTCAAGTTTTGTATGACATCAATTTCAAAGTTAAGTCTAAAGACTTTGTCATTGTTACTGGCCCATCCGGGTCTGGCAAAAGCACATTGCTCAGCCTCATTGGTTGTTTGCGATCGGTGCAGGAGGGCAGCCTCAAGATTCTGGGACAAGAGCTTCAGGGCGCAACCCGTGAACAATTAGTCCAGATGCGACGGCATTTCGGATATATTACCCAGTCCAGCAACTTGTTGCATTTCCTTACTGTGCGACAGAATGTCCAAATTGCCCTGGAATTATTACCAGACATTTCGCGCAAAGAAGCCAACAGTAGGATAGAAGAAATTTTAGAAGCGGTGGGGCTAACGGACAAACTGGATGTCTATCCCAGTAATCTGTCTGGTGGACAGAAGCAACGAGTCGCGATCGCCTGTGCCCTAGTTACTCGTCCCCAGCTGGTACTGGCGGATGAACCAACAGCCGCTCTAGATAAAGTGTCAGGACGCAACGTTGTCGCTCTGATGCATCGGCTCGCAAAAGACCAAGGAAGTGCGATTATCATGGTGACGCATGATAATCGCATTCTAGATTTGGCAACTTGCATCATGCATGTTGAAGATGGCAGATTGGCTCTCGCCTTAAATCAAGAATTATCAATCGCGCTTCCCGGCATTGATGAGGCATTACTAGCCAAATCTGAAAGGCAACCCACCCTCCTCACCTACCAAGCAAAGGAAATTATTGTGCGACAGGGAGACCCTGCCAATCAGTTCTATATCATTCTTGAAGGCGAGGTTGAAGTTTATCAGGAAGCCGTTAGTAAACCACCGCGCCACTTAAGTCGGTTGCGTCGAGGCGATTATTTTGGCGAAGTGGGTTTATTATGTGGTGGACAACGCACAGCAACTGTGCAGGTGGCAGCAGAATCAGAAGTGAAAGTGATGGTGATTGAAGAGGACCTATTCAATCTACTGATTACTCACTCAGAGCTTACAAATGCGGAGATTTCTCGGCAATTGCGGCAAAGAGTCATGAACAGTCATCTAGCCAGTGTGTTACCCAATGTTGATCCAGCCGATATCATTGCGGTAGTTGCCCAAGCCAAGTCCTTCAGATATGGAGCCAACTCCACGATCGTTCAACAGGGTGAACCAGCCGATAAGTTTTATCTAGTTTTTACAGGGGAAGTCGAAGTATCAGGTTTACTTCCTGGCAATGGCTTCACCTCTCGTAGGCTCAAAGTAGGTGAGTACTTTGGCCACCCAGAATTAGCGACAGGGGAATGCTATCCTTTCACCGTACAAACCCAACCCGATGCTGAGGCTGAATTGCTGACCATTGAGCGAGAAAGTTTTTGTAGTCTCATACTTAAATCCAAGACGAATCAAGATATTGTTGCGTCTGTCATTTCACATCGACTCATGAGCAACTCGGTCGGACCTGAGTAGCTCCATATTATCCACAGCCACTCTAGTGCTACTCTTCATCCCAAAGTGCTTGAGTGTAGCCAAGTTGCTCAAGCGCCGCCCTTTCTGCTTCAGATAAATCCTCCCAGTATTCATCGTTAGATTCAGGGGCGTCAGTTTCCTCTTCCCAACTGGATTCATCCCAGACGGCACTTGGACCACCGCTGCCAAATAAATCTCAAAGTTGAGAGGGGGCTAATGAGGGGACTGATGAGCTTAGAAAGTAGAGCCAATCAGGGACATAGCCCATTGACCTCGTTGATAAAACGGTCGCTTTTCAGGGTTTAGTTGTAGTAAGGCATGAACGAAACCCGCACAAGTGTCACTACAGTTGACCCAGCTGTACCCATACGAACCCGTATAAAATGGCTATGTCTGAGGCGAACTCGCTGCTCTGCCCCCCTCGCTAAGGTGTGGGAGTCGGAACCTCACTTTCACTCGGTTGTTTCAGTCCTAAACCACTCTTCCCAAGGAGTTCGCTTCCCGACATACTGGTTGCACACTTTCCCCTGCTCTTTCCAATAGGCATACCAGTAAGGGCCATGCCCCACATCTGTAACTTCTCCTGCCATACATTTACAACCGATTCGGTTGCAGCGCCGCTTTTCTCGTTGGTAGGTCTTGCCTTGATAATGTCGTTGCTCAGTGACTGCTGCTTCAGGACGCGGCGGAATGGCCAAAGCGACCTCTACTTCTGAGGCGATCGCCTCCCCTAGCCAAGCATAAATCTCCTGCTTCTGCTGCAAGTTCAACCGTTGTAGAGTGGCACGAAGCGATTCTAGAGAAGGTTTGCGTGGCATGACTAATTCTTGTGTAACTTCAGTTGTTATTTCCCTGGTTACACAAGAAGCTTTTTTCAAGTGGCCTGACGATTTTGTATAATCCCCATGGTTACTTGCTAGCCCTCTGGTTTAAGTAAGCTGCGGTCTTGTGTAACCTTCTTCCCTAGTTACACAAGATGAAACTGACATCAAATCTTCTCAACCTTGGAGGTTTCCTGAGGAACTGGAGCTTTAATCCACACGTCCGACCCATAAAACTCCCCTGGCTGCTCAAGTTCAAAGTCTCCTAGCAGTAACCCTAGCCATAGGTCTACCCAAGACATTCCGAGCCCTTGATACAAATGCTGGAGGGAAATCCTTGGTTCTCGCTGCCGCTGAAGCCACTGGCTGATCGCTTGGCTCCACTCACTCACTGACTCCTCATGCACGATCGCCCAGACTAAATCTGCCTCAGCGGGTTGCTCCTCCTCTCCTCCCATGTCTACGACCCACTCCTCTAGCCACTCCAAGATCACATCCTTATCCACCAGTGCTGCAACTGATCCTGCTGCCACATCCTCTGCTGTTCCTCGCTTCGCTTTCCGTTGACGTGGAGGAGCAGGCTCCATCAACTCGCTTAAATCCACACTCATTGTCTGGCGCACAATATCGGTAAAGAAGCTTGGCTCTACTACCGGATCACGATAGGTATCCTCCCATTCCGTAATCAATACCTCTGCTCGTACAGCACATAGCTCAGCCACTCGCAGCAGCGCTTCCCCCGCTACTTGCAACTGTTCTGGCTCTGGGGCTTGAGCGATCACCACATCCATCTGCCCCAACAACTCTGCCACATTCGCTTGCTCTGGCATGATCTGAGCTGCTCTCAAAGAATCCCACAGCGGTAGTTCTAGCTGCTGATTCATTCTTCCATTCCTCTCAAAGCCAGCGCCTCCAGATGAGTCGCATGGTAAGCACAAGGACGGATCGGGCACTGAGATACCGAATGCTGCTGCTCATGGGCATAGCGCTCAAACCCACCGCGTCGCCCTTCACCATATTGCTGGTACAACGCCTCTAGCAATTGACGCGCATACTCCTTCACCGATCGAGGCGGTAGCCCAAACGTATGTTGAGGTTGCGTCATCGCTTGGGGCTGATTTCCTACCCACAACTCGGCACACATCGCATGAATCACCACCTCATCATTCGCTTGCCGAGGCTGGTCTACATAGGTATGTAACACCACATAAGGCACCTCAGGAAGCGGAACCACGATTTCTGCAATCTGAGATCGCCGCCTTACACCTTGAGCCCGTCCCTTCCGGTAATAGGAGCGCCGACTGTGACAAGCCGCATCCTGCCAGCAGCCATCACCTCCAACTGCGGCATCGTGTAGCTTTCGAGCTTCATCTGCCGTCAACAGACTACAAGCCCAGCAGGTTTCATTCGGCGATCGCCCCATCGTTGAGTCCAAAAGGCTTCCTTATTATGGCTAGCCAAGTAAAATTTTTGTCTGTGTTGATAATAATCTTAGAATAATCAGATAGAGATAAGTGTCGTTATCTCTATCTGAAATTTGCTCGATTTTCTCTATGACGATGACTTCATTTCCTGAGGACCCCGTTTTGCTCGTCGTGCTCGTGCTGCTAGAGGGCCACAAAGACAAGGAAACTCAGCGATCGCAACCTTCAGGCATACACCACCTGAAATCCCACTGGCTGGTGGTCACAGTTGGCTTTAGCCTAGGAAACGAGCAGAATTGCTGGAAAACCACCCGTTAGGTAGTCGCTCACTCCTCAGTCCAGCCGTTAAAAGTGGAGAGTTGCGATGAAGATCAGGAGTTTGCATTGTGAGTACACAGCAGGAGCATCCAGATAACAGCGCTCTAACTTCTTCCGGGGCAGATCAAGCAGATGCCAAGATGCTTCAGGTCGATGGGAATCGTCCGATTGATGAGAGTGATCTTCAGGTAGAGAGAATTTTGCCCATTGATGGCGATCGCCCCGTCGTGGCGGATGAAATCCAGGTCCTTGCCACGATTGAAGTTGATGGCAGCCGTCCGATTGTGGCCAGTTCCTTAGAGTCGACCGAAACTCTGGGCATTGATGGCGATCGCCCCATTACGCCGAGCCATTTGCATGTGAAAGCAGTGGTTGACGAAGATGGCAGTCGCCCGATTACAGCGGATAAAGTTCAAACTCGCAAAACCTTTTCTCTCGATGGCGATCGCCCCATTATGGCAGATGAGCCAGAAAAGCCGGGTATGCTCCGAGACTACATTGACTAGTAGGGACTGCTCCAAATTTGGGGGAGAGTTTGATTCCGGTTAGGCCAAGACCGGTTTTCCCGTGGCAACTGCCTGTTCCACAATATCAGCCGCACGCTGAACACCTCCAGCGCGATGCGTTGCTTGCTGGAGTCTCAACACCTGTTGTTTGTAAGAGTCCTGACTTAGCACTTGTTGAATCACGTTTCGTAATCTGGGAACCTTTAACCGGCGCAGCGGCACACATTCCCCGGCTCCTGTCCAAGCAATCCGGGCCGC
>NZ_JACJPK010000114.1:0-44294 GCF_014696035.1 Trichocoleus sp. FACHB-262
ATGCCATTGAGATACATTTTGATGCACAGTTGCTTGATGTCATCGGAGTAAGCCCAAGGACGGTAAGACTCGAGAAATTGGCGACCACACTGCTTGCACTGATAGCACTGTCTTCCGCGACGGTGACCGTTTTTAGCCGTGTGAGTGGAGTGACATTGAGGACATTTCATACCTTCATTGTGCCAAAGCCAGCATTACTCTTTCAGCAACGCCAGAATTCTTTTGCCTAAATAAGGTTCCAGCCTTCTGCATCTATTTGAATAACTTGCTTCTTGGTAGCTTCTTCTGGGGTTAAAGTTGGAAGGTGTTGCGCTCCTACCTTCATAACGGCTTCTTCATTAGTACTATTTAGAATGATTCGAGCTTTCATGTGAGATAAAAAAGCTGACCATTCCTCTTGAGTTAGTGGATGAAGTAGCGAGATCTCCGGAGCATCATTAATATCTAGATCTTCTTGAAATAGAAGATTCATCAAAATGCTGGACAAGAGTACATCTGCGTCATCTGTAGAAACTGCATGAGTATCAATAAAGAGAGCAATGTGGTTTCTGCTAGGATGAAGCACAATAACTCGAAGAATACTTTCTAGCTCTGTCGCTACTACATCTTCTGACTGAGACCAGTCAGGAAAGACAATTAGGTTAATGTTCCTGAGCTTTGTGAAGGTAGAATCATCGACCAGTTCTGTTGGTTGGATTTCGATCCGTTGCTCTGGGGACTGCTCGTTTCTTTGTAGGTTTGAACTGGAGCCAATGACTTGTAGAAATCTCAGAGCTGTTGGAACAGGACCGTAGTTTGCGATCGCCCACTGCCTACCTTCTACTGAAATTCTCTCTAAAATTTCTGGTTCATCCGTAATGCGATCGACAGTAGCCTGGATATCCTGCAAATCAAGTCCAATGTAATGCTGCCAGTTCTGCGGCATTACAGGTAAGGAGACTCCATATTTTTCAAAGTCCACATGAAAGGTGACACATCCAGCAGCCAAAGACTCCCAAAAACGCCAACTGTCCCACCATTGTAGAATCTGCTCCCCTGTAAAAGGATTCAAAATCATGCAGCCTCCAAACCCTGCACAAGCTGCAGACTGCTTAAGGCGTTGGTAATAACTTGGGTAATGGCGACGACCTGTTTGAACCCATTGCAAGTGGTGGTAACTATCTGTAGCAGGGTCATTAAAGCTATCTACCGTGCAATCCCCAGGTAAAATATCCTCTACTAAAGGAAGCAGCTGATTATGAGCAATTTGTCTAACAGGATAATCAAGCTTGAGAAATGCCTCAGGCACTGTTAGCACTCCCTGCGGAAATTTCATAGAAAGATTGAAAAGCTTTAATACGTCCTGTTCAACTCTAAAATTCACTAATAATCGCCTATGTCTGGAGCTAAAGATAGGAGCATCACTGGTTTCACGTAGAATACGATTAGAAATTCCAAAACACCAAGGTATAAAGTTAGGTGGATATTGGATTTCTTGGCTACAGTGAGTTCTAAAAATAAAATCGAACTTTCTGAACTGTCCGCTCCAAGCGCTGGAAAGAAAACCATCAGAACCATCTAAGTAGACAGTAAGATACTTTCTATCAGGATGGAAAAAGTTTTCAGGCAGGGCAGAATAATAATTCACCCATTGATCATCAAGAATAACAACGGAGCAGTCATCAGGACCTACCCCTCGATCATTGCACAAGAGATAGGTATCATCATCAGTTGAGTTTTTCCAATAATTTCGATTTGAGTAACATTGTATTCCTAGCTGCTGAAGTCCCTCAGCAAGACATACCATAAGAAAATGATAAGATGCATCGCAGCAGAAAAAGAACACTCCATTATTAACTTGATATTGAGTAGTAACTTGAGTGGTTGCAGCCTCAGTAGTCATATCATCACTCTTCGACTTTTCTTCTAAACTCGAATATTTTTAATATTTTGTAGTTCTAAAGATGGAATATTTTCCAAGTCTAGATCTACTAGAGTCTGGTGAGGTACGTCACTTAAGGTAATCCAAAAATTAAGATGTGGCGATAAGATACTCCATTGAATTTTGCTAAGCTGACCACACCAGCTGACCTCTGGGCCCTGGCTTACATCTAGGTCTTCTTCCAGAAAAAGAGCCATTGCAATACCTGACAGAAATAGATTTGCATCTTCTTCTGCAATATTGCTGTTGTCGATCAATAAAGTGATTTGGTCTTTATTGGGATGGGCAGCGATCGCTCTAATAACCTCACTCAATTCTAATTGTAGAGACTCCTCTGGTTGGGTCCAATCGGGAAAAACAACCAAGTTGATTTCATTTAACTTGAGAGGTAGAAGAGTAGCCTCAATTAAGGATGACCTAACTTTCTCAGCCATTTTTTTCCAAGAAAAACTTCTTGCTTGCTCCAAACCTCTAGCAGTTAGAGCTTGACGAACCTGAGGCTTTTGAATATCGCAGAGGGCATTAACTAATCCTTCTACATCATTATCTTGGATATAAAGTGCGGCCTCACCCGCCACCTCTGGAATTGAAGCATTAGGGCAAGTGATCACTGGGCACCCACAAGCCATTGCTTCAACAATAGGTAAACCAAATCCTTCGTATTTGGAAGGATATACTAGTGCAAGGGCTCCACTGTAAGCAGCTCTTAATTCATTATCATCAAGCTGCAACATGTGGACAGTGCTACCCGCTGTGTAATCCCGGAATTCAGTTTCTACTAAGGAATTACTACCCGTGCAGATAACATCAAATCCAGAACGGCTATAAAGTTTTGCAAAAGCTTTGAAGAACAAAATAGAGTTTTTATAACCGCTTCCCGCTCCAGCCAAGATGAAATACGGCTTGAAGATACCATACTTCATTTTGAAATCCTGAATTTTGTCAACAGGTACTGGAGAAAAAGTATCTTTGACACCGCAAAGGGCAACTGTTACAGAACTTGCGTCAATATCTGGAAAGAAGGTAACTAGATCACGGGCTGTATTTTCAGAAATAGTAATATAGGCAGAGGCATGTTGAATGCCATGATGTTTCTGCCGCCACATAGCATGATTGAGATTCCAGTTCATTACTTCTGGAATCATGTCATAGGCCATGAAGACTGAGGGAGTCTCAAGAGGCGTTGTATAGTAGGTGGAAATAAACAAATCTGCGTTCTCTTCTTCACAGATTTCCTGCAACATCTCTCGATCGCTTTCAGCTGCGTTGTAATCGTAGGAAGGAATCAGACGATAATTAATTCCAGAAATTATTGGGGCACTTCTAGCGCGATCGAGGAAAACAATATGTTGTGCGAAGCCAGTCTCAACCCATTCTTCTAATAGGGTTCGCCAAACACGAGCAATACCAGTCTTGTAAAGCTGAAAGAACACACCGTCAACAACAATTATAGGACTTGGCTTTGATGGTTCAACTACTTGCTGTAGTGCTTCCGAGTCTAAAAAGTACCAGGCATCATGATCTGAGTTTCGTTGGGCAATTGGCATCACCCTCATTGATTCTGCAGTATCTACCATAGTGTTATCGTGCACCCAAGAGAAATGTTGACGCAACATTATGGGAAAGCGGTTTTGCTCTTGCAAGCTCTGCCATTTTGAGACAGCATCTTTATAGCCGTAGTACTGCTCCTTAAACTGCAACTGCTCAGCAGTAGTATAGGCAAAGTGCTGAAAAACTAGGCCTTGTTGCTCTGTCTCTGCATGGGAAAACGGATTAGCAGCAGCGACATTGCTCCATTGACCATCGGTTGATGGTTCCATAAGTACAGGTGGTTCATGAGCAGCCCACTGAGCCCCTGGCTTAAATCTCCATGTTCGCAACCATTCCTGCTGAGGATTTTGTGCGTAGCAGTTGCGGGTACTAATAAGTAAACGCTCACCCACAAAGTACCAACACCAATAGAATGCAGCTGTTTTTTCAGGGTTTTTTATGAACATCCTCCTGGCAGTGTCAATTTGCTCCACTGTCCAGAGTTCGTCAACATCTACTTGCCATAACAAACACTCTTCCTGGATATTACTCAATGGTGCATTCACCATTTCAAGCTTGCCATCCCAGAATGAACCTTCTGTTTTACGGTAAAGAGTTATGTTGTCTGGATATCGCTGAACCAACTCATCTAAATACTCAGATGTACCATCTTTGCTTAGACCATTTCTATGAATCTCATCTGTGATTTGTCCACCTAGGGGTCGACTCCAAGCGGTATCGTGCTTGAGATCTGCCACTCCTTCAACAATATGCCAATGCCAATCAAAGGATAGCTGATTAAATACGTTGATATGGTAATGAATAAAAGGCTTGCCATTGAGAACAATCGTAAAAAAATTTATTTTTAACATAATAGTTAAATAAATAAAATATTAATGACATCCAGAATTCAAGCCTGCTATTTTTATATTTTTCTGGAAATCAATCCTTAGCTCAAGAAGGAATATAGCTAAAAATCTGATAACAGGAAGGATTACGAAAACTCACTTAAAGATTACATGTAAATTTCCCTTGGTATTTAGAAAATAAATTATTGGTGAATTCTAATGCATCTACAGGCTCTAAACTAAGAATCTTTTCGACATTCGAATTCCAAGGAAATTTGTCTCTTCGATCAGGCTTATTGAGATATCCTATTTCGTAGGCTAATTCTGGTGTGAGTGAAGGAACAGGACTTAGCTCTTTAGGAATGAGAAAAGCATTATTATAATGTAGTTCTACAAGAGCATAATCATACCGCTCGCATAGTAGTGCCAGTTGAGAGATACTTTGGCCGTAGAAGTGATCGTTCGTCCAAACATAATCAGGTTTCCATAAAACTGTGAACTTTATTGGTGGTGGAATTTTCTCATTGATCTCAGCACAGATTAGAGAAGGACGAAATTCTTCTAGCATTCTCTCTAAAACAAAGTAGTCATAACCATCAATATCAAAGCTTAGGAATCCAAAGTCTTGGGGCACTTGGTGTGACTTGAGAAGTTCAACTACGTTCTCTGGTGTAACAAAACACTTACTAAGACTTGTACTGTCAAATTCTCTGTATGCCAACGCTAAATTTGCAAATTTTTGACTGTCGCATTCAACTGCTAAGCCTGACCATCCTTGCCTAAAAAGAAAGTAAGTATTAGACATTGTAATTCCATCACTTGCTGCTATATCCACACAGTATTTATGTTTAGGATTTAACTTTTCAATAAATTTTGAAATTAACTTTTCTTCATCGAGATAAGAGTATTTTCTTTCAGATGGCTGTTTCTCTATTTTCTGGGGTTCATTAGAGACAATTTGGCTTGCAAATAAAAATGTATCGACGAAACATTCATATTTCCGCAAGTATTCAAGACAGGTTTTAGCCAATTGAATCAAACGTCTATCAACTACATCATAAGCTGCAAGCTCCTGAAAAACCTGCAGTAGAAGGTGACTCTCAATATTGGTATTTTCTGATCTCAGCAGTTCTTCCAAGGATCCCAAAATTGCCAAAGTACTTGTTTCAGTTAATGAGAAAATGCCTAATCTTATGGATGAGATGATAGTACACAAAAGATTATTGATATTGTTTGGATCCAGCTCTTTGATATGACTTCTGATAACCCAAGCAAGATGATGCTCTCCGATTTCTTCTTGGTGTTCTGCAGCAACTTGCAATACATTAACTAATTCTCTCGTCCATAAATCAATCTGTTTTGTGTCACCTTCAATCATTCCTGTCAGCCAAGCTGCTTGAGCTTCAATTTCATCCCCTTTCAATATATATATTAAACCTAGATACCAATATGGAAGTTTATGAGTTGGATTTGCAGTCAGTTCTTGTTGGCAACAGTACATTGCCTCTTCATAGCCATTTTGAGCTAACAGTTGTTCTAGTTGTTTTTCCCAAGCAATTGATTCGTTTGAAACTTGGCGATTCATGACAATTCAACCTAAATATCTAATGGGAAATATGACTGCTGATTTATTGATTGGTTTTAGCTTTTGCCTGTAACAGCAAAGCTTGATAGTCTTGGCGACTTGGGTTTAGTTTGACTAGCTTCTCCAGAAGAGGTCTGGCTTCTACTGAATTATTCATTTGTAATCGAATCTTAGCAAGCTCTTCTAAAGCAACTTGATTCTCTGGCTCTCGTCGTAATACAGATTCATAGCCTTTAGCTTGCATCTCTAACTTTGGCTCCTGTGAACTGTCTGTGGTAAGCTGATGGGAAGGGTCAGAGGAACTGGTGAACATATGAACTGTGCCCGCTACAGTAGAACCTAAAAACGAAACTATTGATACTATGGCAAGAGCCTTCTGAAAGCGCCGAATTCTCTGGCTACGAGCTTCACCATATTCCTTAAAAGTAGTCATAGAAGTCTCCTAACAGCTTTGATTCTACTGAATGCTCTTAGGTTACCCACTTTTTTGTAGAGCAGTGCAAGTATTTCTGCGGTTATTTAACTTTTGGAAGTATTTACTACAGTCCAACGTTTCATATCTGTTTAGATGATACGTTTGGTATTGAATTCAGATAGTGTCAACGTTGGGAGGCTACCTGCCATAGCGTTGGCGATCGCCTGCTTATCTTCATGCTCAAGGTTTAAGCAAGCATGGATACGGGGAAGGATAAACTGCCATTGCAGTGGGTTCAATCCACCCATAAAAGAAATCTCTGGGCCGTCTTCCAGATCTAGTCCCTCTTCTAAGACTAGAGACATCGTGATACTAGCCAAAATTGCATTAGCATATTCAGCATTGTGACTAGTTGTATGAACAAGCAGATTAATTCGCTGTTTGTCAGGGTGAGCCAACGTAGTTCCTAAGATCTCTGCTAATTCAACAGCAAGAGAATCTTCAGGCTTGGCCCAATCTGGAAACAGAATTATATAAAAGATGCGGTTGCTGTCCAAGACTGGTTCACTGTCCCAGGGATCAAACGGAACGAGTGATTGAGTGGCTGGATTGGGGCGGAGAAATTCTCGACTACGCAGATTTAATAAACAAGCTGCGAATGAGAATGAGCTATTAGAAATGGCAACAATGTCGCACTGGCTAAGAAGATAAAAGTCAGGATAGAACGTTGCTTCCGGCAATTCTATTTCTAGTTGGCCTGTGGTGATGGGTTGGTATTCAGCAAAGTCTGATATAACATTGTCCAGCTCATCACTGGCAATAAATAACATTGGTTTGTCAAGAGTGGGCCATATTGTTTGTAACCACTCTTGATACCATACATTGGGCGCAACAAAGAAACTGCCTTGACTCTTGGAAAAGTCCCCCCGACGTAGATGTAGCCCAACAATTGTATTGCCTCGACTGCGAAGCTCAGAAAGACCTGATAGTATCTGAGACTTCACTTCTGCAACAGGCTGGAAGAGGGAGCGGAGGTACTCTTTGTATTTTGAATAATGTTTGGTGTGGTAGATAAAATTACCAAAAAAATCGATGTTCTCGTAGGGTGTCTCAGTATTCAATAAATGCTCAGCTGCTATCCCTTGAGGTGGTTCCAACAACATAGGCAACTGTCTAGCTAGCAATGGATCATCACAGCCAAAAAGATACCTACCAATCCAATCAGGCGTCTCAACCTGCAAGTTATATTTTTGAGCGTAGATTTTGAGAAATGCATATTGAAATAGTTGATTACCAAATCGTCCATGTTGTCCCAAGGTGGACATAGTTATTACGGGTTTTTCTGGCATAGAGATTTGGTGGGCTTTAGGGATTGGGTGACAGGGTCTGTAAGAGAGAGGTGCGCTGTTCTTGTAACACTGTATCTAGAGTAGGAAAGTAGATTAGCGATCGCAGCAATTCAGGGAAGAGGTTACTGCTCGGAATATTCTCAACAACAGTTAGAAAATCTGTTGATAGCGGGCCATCGATGTGACGGCTGAGTACTCCAAAGCCAGTGCGGGTGCGGCGATACTGACGACTTGGGGCGTTTTGTTTGAGCCATTCATCAAATGATTCTGAACGATTTATGCTATCAACCAAAGCTTGAAGAAGTTCGGGGGGTGGGCTGCTTTGTTCTGCTTCTATCCACGCTTGTTGCAAGAGAGGTAGACGTTGAGCAGGGGTAAGCCAAGCGGCGATCGCTAGTTTACCTGATGAATTAGGCAAAGATTGTAATTGTGGCTCTACAGTTTTGCCTTCTGCTAGTTGCAGGATAACTTGACTTAGCAGGGTGCCGTGGGTGTCCCAATCTGCGTGAGCGGCTTGAAAATTACCACGCCACCAATTCACCCCACCCCGTAATTGATAGCAGTAGGTGCGAACTGCTTCTGACTGGGTTATTTGTAATAGTTCTGTGCATTTGGCTGCGACACGATCCAGCATGGGTATATAGAGAGGCTGAAGGGTAGGCGATCGCCAAACAGGACTAGTAATGATTAGTGGATCGCGTAAGGCTTCCAAAGCCACTGCTTCTGTAGCCAAATCAATTTTGCCTTGAGCTAATAAGCTAAGCCCTAAGCCATAAAATACCCCTCGCTTAGCGGGAACAAGCTGGGCAGAGCGAATAAACTCTTGGGTTGCTGCTTGAGGATTTTGGTTCAATAAGAGCCAAGCGAGATTGCTGTGACCAAATTCTTGGTAAGGAGACGCTTGAATTCCTTTTTGCAGCCAAGAAATTCCATCAGCTTGAAGCTGGTTTTGCTGTTGGGGGTCGTTAGTTTGCAAACTTAGATTCCCCAAGTTCCAACCTAGCTGGTAAGGATAATAGGGTTCCCAAGGTGCTAACTGAGCAGCTTGACTAAGACGCTGAACAAAGCCAGGTATGTTTTCTCGGCTTAGGGCAATAAAACCTTGACTCGACAGTTGCCAAGCCCGATGAATCGGCACCAGCCAGATGCTAACTACGAGAAGCAGACCCAACCCAGCATAAGTTACGCCTTGAGCAGCTCGTCCTGTAATTGAAAATTTAGGTAGGGCGATCACTGGGGTCTCGGCGAAAGTCTCGCGAAATACAGCGGCAAGGATAGCGATGAAGAGAACTAAAGTGCCAGTGATGCAAACATTATCGAGCTGGTAGTCGGTCAAGCTACTGACCCCATAGCCCAAAATCCCTGCCAAGACACTCCAAACGAGAACTTGATCTGAGTATTGACTAGAAGCAGCATTAGATGAGATTTTACTTAGCCAGCGAATGCTTAAGTACGTCAGGAGAGCGATCGCAATCAAACTCGTCCCAATTCCCCACAAACCTAGTTCAGCCCAAATTTGGACTGGAGTACTGTGGAGTTGGTAGGTTAGTTCTGCTTCTTGGCCTGCCCATCCAGGGCGATATTGCTGATAGACGATCGGGACACTACCAGGACCAGCCCCCAAAATTGGGTGAGCGATTCCCATCTGCCAACCTGTTACAGCAGTAATTATCCGATAGGCAAAGTCGCCGCTAAGTTGACCGCTGAGTATGGCAGTGATAGCAGTTTTAAGGCGATCGTTGGTGAGTGCTGACAGGCTCAAAAAAGCCAACATGAAAAGGCTACCTAAACCTAGCCAAAGGCGTGGCAGAGAGCTACGGAATAGCAATAGAACAAAGCCGACAATACAAAGCGCTGCAAGTCCTAACCAGCCCCCACGTGAACCCGTGGTGTAAAGAGCAATCAACCCCAATCCTACTCCTGCCAACCAAAGCCAGCGTTGCCTTCCGGTTTGGAGGAGGCTCAAAGCCAGGAGCAGGGGGAGAGCTAAGAGGAGATAGCCTGCTACATAGTTGGGATGACCGAGCGGTGCCCAATTGCGTAACTCTAACGTTGAGAGGTTTAGGGGAAGATTGACTCCAGACTGACTTAGCGTTTGCAGCCGATTCAGTTCAGGCAAGATGGTTTGGGCTAGCCACAAACCAAAGCTCACGACAATGAAGGCCAGATTTAAGTATCCTTGCCATACTAGTAGGTTGTAGCGATCGCGAGGAGTTTGAACTTTATAGTTGAGTGCATACAAGCCAGCCAGAAAGCACAAGGCGGCCCAAGTATACCAGCGAGCTTGGACCGGAAACTCAGCGACCGTAGCTGAGGCGACTAGACCAACCACAGTCAAGCCTGCCATCGCATCTAGGCCATTGCCCAACCAGAGCCATTCCTGCCGATGCCAGACCATCCACAAAAGCCATAAGGGTAAGCAAGCTAAACCCACTTGCCACAGAAATACCCAAGGCCATGAAACAACAAGAGTATTGCTGTCAGGTAGCAGCGTGAAGAGCACATAGAAACACGCCACCAGCAATCCTAAAAGTGAGCCTTTGGGATTGGGAGTTTCGGACGGGGCTGGTTTAGTCAGAGGGCGATCGCCAGTCATGGGCTTGTATAAAGAATCTAGTAGGCACCTTTACCAAACAAAACAATGCGGCAAGTTTCCACCAAAATGTCGAGGTCGAGATTGAGCGACCAGTTGTCAATGTAGTAAAGGTCTAGGCGGACTGCATCACTGAAATCGGCAATATCAGAACGCCCTGAAACTTGCCACAACCCTGTAATACCAGGCAGAACTTGATGGCGAATGTGATGCCAGGTGTCAAAGCGTTCCACATCTCGGAGAGGCAAAGGACGAGGGCCGACCAGGCTCATCTGACCTAGCAAAACATTAAATAGTTGGGGCAACTCATCAATACTAGTAGATCTCAAGAAACGACCCAGGCGAGTAATCCGAGGGTCATGCCTGATTTTGAACATGACTCCGCCTTTAATTTCATTACACGCTTCCAACTGGGCCTGTAACGTTTCGGCTTCAGTCACCATCGTGCGAAATTTCCACATCTGAAAGACCTTGCCATGCAACCCCATTCGTTCTTGTCGGAAAAAGATTGGGCCTGGAGAAGACAGCTTGATCGCGATCGCCACTGCCAAAAAGAGAGGCGACAGAAGAATCACTCCTACTAGTGCCCCCAAGACATCCATCCAACGCTTCAAGCCATACTCTAAACTGCTTAAAAAACGCGGTTCGACTCGCAAAGTTGGTAAGCCAGCAAAAATTTCGGGCAGACCACGACGATGTAACATATCCACGCTAGAAGGTAATAAGCGCAAAGTAATGCCCTGACGGCGTAGCTGCCAATAAAGCGCTGAGGCTAGTGCCGTATCAGGTAAATTCTCAACCAACACTTCCTTCGCCTTGGATGCCAAGATGGTTTGTAGCGTAGTCGGAGCGTGAGCCGTAGTCGCCAGTGCCGCCCCAACCACTTGGTAATGTGAGGCATCCTGGCCCTTGAAATTTAAACGCTGTTCTAATACATGGGCTAAAGCTGATAAGCGATCGCCTGGGGCAATCAAAAAAACAGGAATGGGAGACTGGCTTTGCTCAAACTGGCGCAAAATCAAAGTTGCTAAGAGCCGAAAACCAATCACCAGCCCCACGCTACTAAACCAAGCCGTAAAAAATAGCGATCGCGGTGGATCAAGCTTGGGATCATAAAAATAACCCATCACTAGGGAGAGCAAGTAAACCATGCTCACCAACTTGCCAGCGCGGAGGTAGTTTTTCCATTGCGTTGCGGAAGAGTACAGCCCTCCGTAAGCAAAAAACAGCAATGTTGCAGCGGCAAAGAACCAAAATAGACTCGGCAAACCTAACCAAGCCCACCAATTCAGCTCCGGCGGTAGAGGCGAATAAAATTGATTCAAATGTGCCGCAATCTGCCAAGCAATTCCCAAGGCCAAGACATCACTGAGCAGTAGCACCAGCATTCGGTACCCTTGCCACCCCAAAAGGTGCGACAAGTTCAACTTGCCAGGAGCACGAATATCTAGCTTCGGACCTTTGTAAGCTCTGCCAGAAAAATCAGTCATAGCAGTCCAGGGAAATTGCGGAGATGCAGTCAGAAGTTGCGCCAGCTATCACTAATCTCATGGTGAAGAAATGATGAAGCAGCAACTTCACTCAGTATTCCGCAAAATTCACATAAACCTGACAGATAGAAAAATTCAATTATTTGAGTTGCAGCCAGTGTCGTAACAACTGCCAACCAGACAAGATGACAAAAGCGGGATTATTGATACAGTAGCGTTGCCACAACCGCCCTGGTTCTTGAGCAAATCGGTATAACCACTCCAACCCGACTTTCATCATCCAACGAGGAGCTTGAGCTACTTCTCCACTATGGAAACTAAAGGCTGCGCCCACGCCGATCATGACAGCAGCAACTTTGCTTTGTTGACGAGCCATCCATTCTTCTTGCTTGGGACAGCCCAAACCGACAAAAACGACAGTAGCCCCAGACTCATGAATCCGCTGAACATCTGACTTCTCTTCTTCTGGAGTCAGAGCCCGAAAAGGAGGAGCGTAACTACCTGCGATCGCTAAACCCGGAAATTGCTGGGTCAGGTTGTGCTGCAACTTCTCCAGCATTGACTCAGTCCCACCATATAAATAGATAGGTATTTTTAACTGAGCCGCGCGATCGCACCAAGCCAACATTAAATCTGGCCCATAAACTCTGGTTTGATCTTTAATTCCTAGCGATCGCAAAGCCCAAACCAACGGCATCCCATCTGGAGTCACCAAAGCCGCCTGATTAATAATTTTCTGGTACTGCCGCTGCCAATAGGCCGTCATCACTACATGAACATTGGCAGCAACAATGTAGCAAGAGTTGCGAGCTTCAGCCCAAGCTTGGATGCGATCGCAGGCATCTGCATAGCTAGTAGCATCAACACGACTACCTAAAATAACTTGAGCAGGAAGTTTAGGGAGCACTGGCTTTACGAGAGGTCTATTGCATTAATCATGCCAAACTTCTGAGCCACCCAAGACACGCTGATAAGCTTGTTCAGTCCGAAGGGCAATCTGCTGCCAGGTATAGCGGGCTTCTACCTTACGTTGCCCTGCTAAACCCATCTCCTCAGCAATAGTAGGGTTGCCAAGTAAATCACAGATACTGCTAGCAATCTGGCTGGGGTCTTGCTCCACTAAATAACCATTGACTCCATCTTCAATCACCTCAGCCACGGCAGGAATGGAACAACCAATCACAGGTTTAGCAAAGCTCCAGGCTTCGGTGTAAACACCCCCAAAACTCTCCTGGCTCGAAGGTACACACAACAAAGTACAAGCCGCTAAAGCATTGGTTTTCTCTTGTAGATCTACTTTACCCAAGCGATGAATTCGAGGATCACTATTTTGAAAATCACGCTCAGATTGCTTAACGGCTGGCCCAATAAAGACAAAGTGAGCATCAGGAAATTTTTGCCAAACTAAGTGAGCTGCCTGTAAAACTTGCTGGTATCCCTTGTAGCGGTAATGCTGCCCTAGAAATAAAACCATTGGGCCTGTGATTCGATGTGTTTGTAGAAATGCAGCAGCATCAGCTTGAGGCGCAAGAATCGGTCCTATACCTGTAACTGCAATCCGCTCCTGTCGAACTCCCAAAGCGATCAAAGTCTGTTTTTCTGCCTCTGTCAGAGCAATCACAGCATCTGCAAGCTGGTAAAGCCGAATGTATTGCTGATAGCGCCAGCCTACCCAACAAGGATGGTGGGCAGGGGTGAGTACAAAGGGAATATCACACTGTCGAGCGCTTCTCCAAGAGGCGTAGGTGAGCCCCTCTCGACCAATGCGAACGTTGTGGATCAGGTCTGCTTGCTTAGCGAAGGGCTGGAGTTGATTAGTAATAACCTGAGCAATGGAGGGCAGAGCCACCCCCATGAACGGGTAATATAGCGGTAGCCAGGGAGCCATGCAAAGCTTGGCGACCCAACTAAAACCGAGGCGGTGAACAGGAATGCTGTCAACAACATAGTCATAGGGCTGGGTGTGGGCATTGAGAGTGGTGCCGGACAGCCAATCGGTGCGGTTGTGGTTCCAGAAGGTGGCCACCTGGATCAGATGATCGGCCTGAAGCTGCTGGGCCAGCAGGTGCTGGTGGAGTTGGGCCCCGCCAATGTAAGGGGGATAGGCGGTGAGGGTGTAGAGGAGGTTCATCAAAAATAACTTACACTTGCACTCTAAGCGATGGATAGCTTTTCTCCAACTCCCTCCAAAGAACTGTCCGGAGTAGCGTATGTAGTAAATTGTTCGCAGATAAAATGATTTCTCGCTTCCTCATCTTCTTTTACAATTTCTGGCACGGCTATCTGCATCTGAAAGGAGCAGGGTTACTCGTTCGTTTCTTTGTGCCGTTCCTGCCGAGTCTGCATCACTTTCGTCTCAATCTACCTGAAGGGCATTCAATATTCGTAGACTTTCGAGATGTTTCTGCGACCTACTGGCTAAATCACCTGCTGGGAGACCGTTTTGAAGAAGAAGGACTGCTTGCAGCAATTGTAGCTCAAACACAGCAGAACACAGTCATCTGGGATATCGGGGCAAACTGTGGTTTATTCAGTTACCGTATTGCAAGAGAGACAGAAGCCAGAAGGATAGTATTTTTTGAGCCCAATCCTGCTATGTTTGACCTTGCACAAGCTGCAACCGAACCATTTGAAAATATCCAAGGTTTGTCGTGGGCACTCTCCGATAAATCTGGATCAGCTGCCTTGACAGTTCCCGAAGGAGGAAGCACCACCGGCACCTTAGAGGCAGCCCGGACTGATAGATCAGGGAAAATCGCACAAATTGAATGCACAACAGGTGATCAACTTGTACAGGATGGGGTACTTGAAGCGCCCGACATTATAAAGATTGACACTGAAGGGCACGAAGTGTTCGTAGTAAAAGGATTGATGGGTATTATTAGCAAGTTCAGACCCACGATATTTCTTGAACATATCAGCATAAGTGACGAAGAGGTCATGGACCTAATACCGGAAGGCTATGAGATTTTCTCAGTCAGTGATCATGACGGTTCCTTGACAGTAAGCTTTAATAGAAGCATAGGGCACAACTCCGCTCTAATACCGAAGAATATATAACAAAACACCGAACATATTTCGGAGGCTATAGCTCCGTAAATAAGCAACCTCTGGAGTTGGTATGGAATTAGTTAAAATCTTCCAGGTTGAACATGGTGGTAAATGCAGCTAAAAGATGCTTATTGAGGTCTATGCGTTGGAGATCTACTCCTTCAGACTTTGATAAATCGAAATAAATGCGGCTGGATTGCCGACATCAATATCTAGATTGCCAGCAGCGAGATTATGCTCAACTGGCTCCATTAGAGGAAAGGCGATTGGCATATATCTTGCACCAACCAGTGTAGCCAACCGCCAGAAACACCAATGTAGATATTTTGTGTTAAAAAGCTCTATGACCAGAGGCTTTCTGGAGCAGAAAACCAAGTTTGCCAATCCAGCCCCATGAGGGGCAAATATTTCCTGGGCATAATAGAAGATATTTATTTGGTCTCGCCAAGGTAAATTTTCCAGATTGATGCGAGTGTAACCTTGAGCCTCGAAAAGTTGAAATATAGCATCCTCATTGATAATTCTCCTGCCGCGTGCTGACTTGCGGGAAATAAATATTTTCTCTGGATAGTTTTTCGTTGTAGAGATGAGAGATTGAACAGCTTCGGTTAATAGTTCAACTAGATACAGGCTGGGCTCGCCTGTAGGGGCTATATAAGAGGGCGTAATTAACAAATCACACTCGTAGTGTTTTGCTTGATCGAGAGGAAGTATCTTTTTATTTTCTAACCCTAGTGCGCGGAGGGCTTCTCGATTAATTGCTGTGTCTCTTGAACAGACGATCTGATCGAAAGCAGGAATGTCTGGCAGCAAATAACGGGGCAGTTCGTCTAGCAGCCAGTGATAATAGCTACGGGTTTGCCAAGAGGCAACTGCAAGCGTGCTTCCCGTGAGAGGCTTACTCTTATGAATAGGTTTTCTACATAGGTAATGAGAATCAATAGGAGAACTGAAATCCAAAGAGAGATCCCGAGCCAGAACAGTTCCGTCAGGTGAAAACACTGCTCCGTCAGAATAAATATGCCCACCGGGAATTGCTGTGATAGAAACAGGTGGATATCGCGAATGGGTAAAATTTGAGAAAAAATTAGCGATGTTTGGATTGTCAGTTAAGGGAATTTCAAACCTCCGCTCATCTTCTCTACGGATTATTATCTGGTAGCCTCCTGATGCAATAGCGATTTCAGATGCAAGACCACAATGGATTGGGCCGCGAGTGAGAAATAAAGTAGGGCCATCGTACGGCTGATAGGATAAATATATTTTTTTCAGTGTTTTTTTGAGCAAAGAAGTAATCGATGAGTAATTAAGTGCAATTCTCCGGTAAAAACTTATGATTCTTGCCTCCATTTGCTTAGTGTCCTATAGGACAAAAAAGACATTATTCAAGTACATCTAGATTTTGCTGTTTTTTGGGCTGTGAGATAATAAGCCAGCTCCATTTGACTAGCCATTGAATTGATTTCAATGAAAACAGCCCAACCCCTCGCCAAAAGCCGTATTTCTCGGTGTTATAGAAAAATTGAGTTGGGCAGTAGTAGAGTGACTTCTTATTAAAAAAGAACTGCTTAAAGGCTTGGAGCAGAGATGCATTTGGTTTAATTAGGTTTGAAAAATCTTGGATTTCAGACTTGACTGTACCTGAATGATAGATGCGCGCATCTCCCAAAATGGAAGCTGAAAACCCAGCACGCGTTGCCTTCAAAATATACATACTGTCCCCATGATAGTGAGGGAAGCGATGTGCGTCAGGTAAGCCAATATTTTCTATGATATGAGTTGAGAAACAAACACAATGTCCGCTCATTTCATCAACATCAACAATCTCACTAGGCCTTGCCATTACTGGTATTCGGCCTTTAGCTCCAGACTCATATAGTGTGTTAGTTTCTAGAAAATAGCAAGCTGAACCCGTGATGACTCCTGGGTTCTTACAGCTATGTTCTACTAGTAAACGAAGGGTTGTTTCTGCCGTTATGCAGTCGTCATTCAGCCAAATGATAAATTCTGCTCCCTTTTGCTGAGCATAGTCCATTCCTTTGCTAATTGCCCCCGTCCACCAAAGGTTGCCATCTCCCCTCAAGAGAGTTACGGCAGGATACATTGCTGAAATCGCTGCCTCAGTTCCATCAGTAGAACCATCATCAATAACAATGGCATAGTACCTGTCTAGGTCACCATTCTGCTCTAGATTCTCTAAGCACTTTAAAGTAACTGATTTGCGGTTGTGGGCTGGAATTATAATAAAAACTGGTTTTTTCAAGAAATCTCCACTTTTGAACTAGAGCCAAATTGTATCTTTTATATGCTTTAGTCTTTTAATTAAAGTTAATGGAAGTATCCAACGAATAATTGTAAATAAAACAAGATTTAAATAAACTCGAATAAAAGGAATGATTCCTAGTAATCCATAAAAGCTTTTACAATAGTTCCAATAGGAAGGTGGATATAAGTTTGATTTTAGAGAAGATAATAGTTTCCAGCGATCGCTCATTGGAATTGAGCTTAATGACCAACCCTCCTCTAAGGGATTAAATCGACATACTGCTGTTGCATTGCCTAATACTGTAAGTTGAAATCCTACCTTTTTTGCCTGCCACGTGTAGACGATATCTGCTAGCGTATGGGGCAATTGTGCACTTGGAGGATAGCCGATTTTATCTACGATTGATCGAGGTAGACAAACTAAGTTTCCACTCATACAATCACATTCAAGCTCTTGTTCTTGAGGGGTATGAATGAGTTTAGTAGAAAAAAAATTTTTAACTTGGCCTCCATAGGTCGGATGCTCAAAATTTGATGTGTCATAGCATTGAGCACTAACTAGTTTATTAAGTCTTTGTGAGCATGCTGCAAGTATTAATGGAATTGTATTCAAAGAAGGAAATGTGTCGTCATTTAGCCAAATGAAATAGTCTGCTCCGCATTCGCAGGCATATTTCATACCTTTGTGAATAGCTCCCGTCCACCACAAGTTACCATCACCCTGAAGGACTGTGATAGTAGGGTAAAGGCTACAGATTGCATCCGCAGTACCATCGGTAGAACCATCATCTACCACAATAACTTTATATCTTTGGAGGTCACCGATAGCCTGGAGATTTTCTAGGCAGGATAACGTAATATTCTTCCGATTATGCACTGGAATGATGATGTAAACACTGCTCTCCTTAGTTTGATTCATAAAAACTGAAAAATTGATGGAATTAATTGTCTAAAATCTTCTCATATAGCTCAATATATCTTTTTGCTTGTAATTCTAACGAGTACTCTTGTAAGGCGATCGCACGGCATTTCTGACTCATATAGTCGCGTAGAGCTTTATCTTCTAACAACTGGATAATGCCATTACAAAAGTCCTCAACATTATTAGGTTCTGCAAGATAACCTGTTTGGTCCGGACGAACTAAATCTGGAATACCGCCCACTTTAAAGGATACTAATGGGGTACCACAGGCCATACTCTCTTGCAACACTAATCCAAATATGTCTGCTTGTGAGGGAAATACAAAAATATCAGCAGCGGAATATGCGACAGCTTTGATACGATCGCCGCTAATATAACCTAGATTAAAGGTTGGTATATCTACAAGTGATGATATTGTCTCTCCTCCATCTCCTAGAGTAAGCAGAACAGTTGTAGCCTTCACTTGTGCAGGTAGATTTTGAAGCGACTCTAATAAAAGGTTGGTACCTTTACGTGGGTCTTGTAGGTTTTGAGCTCCAAGCATTAAGACTTTTTTATCTAAGGGAATTCCTAATACAGTACGACATTGAATTGGGTCGAGAGGTTGGTATGTTTCTATATCAATGCCATGAGGAATATAGTGGATGGGAAAGCGAGCAAGCATACTGCTAGAAATTTGCTTGGCCAACCACTTGCTAGGAGCAACTATAACTAGATTAGAAACTCCATAAATCCAATTCTTTAGCCACCACTCTAAACGACTGCTGTCCGTTTTAACCTCTGGCATGATACTCAGATCTGGACATTGACCACAACCAATTTTCCAGCGATCGCAGTTATAGCTATAGACACAACGTCCAGTAAAACTCCACATATCGTGCAAAGTCAGTACTGCGAATTTATGTTTGGTAAGTTTGGGAAGCGCTAAGTAATTAAAATAATCACCATGTAAGTTATGAAAGTTGATGATATCAGCTTCCTGATAAAAACTATGTTCTGGGATGCCAAAAGAATTAGTAATGTTTATATAGTTAAGACCCAATCGCCAAGCAAACCGAGAGGTAACGCTTTCTGCGTAGCGTCGGCGTGAAATTATAGCAACCTCAGCACCACTCGTTTTGGCAACATCAACTAGTAAGCGAGAATGCACACCTTGAGCTAGTAAACCTTGATGTAAACGGTAACCTGCGATCGCCGCCCCACCGACAATGTCTGATTGATTGATATGCAAGACATTCATGCTTTTCTGGGACTTAAAGCCTTATCAATAGTCTTCTTAAAAAAACGTGCTATTTGCAAAAAAAATGGATTTTGTAAGATTGGAAAAAGCAGTTTAGACAACAGCTCAGTCAGCCTTATCATAAACCAGTCCAATGTTTTATCCTCTAACTTCTGATATACCAATGCATGGCTACCTTCGCAACTTTCAATGATTTCTAGACCCATTAAATTGGTGAAATAGTTAAAGCTATACCGTAGATGAAAGGTCCTAGGCAAGTGACATTTAATTACAGGATAAAAGCAATTTCCTATAATTAAATATCCATTGGGTTTCACCGATTCAATCATCTCTGATAAAAGTTTCAGAGGGTCAGGCACATGCTCTAAAACGTCAGTACTGACCAAGCAGTCATACTGGTTCTTGATGGAGCTCACAAAATTAATATTAGGATATGCTTCTATCTGTCTCAGAGCATACTGGTGAGGAAATGGCTCATAAATATCAATATGTAAATTCTTATTTTTCTCTGAGATAAAACGAGTAAGAGTACCAAAGCCTCCGCCATAATCCAGAATGCTAATTATAGCCGTATTTCCGGAAATCCAGTCAGCGATGGCACTTCTATGCTGTATAGAAAGCTTATGGCTTTCAATAAATAAACCATTCAATAACCAAACTGGATGCTTATAAAACTCTGTAATTTCAGGTAAGTTGATCTTATTGGAATCACAGTCTAACTCATCCCAAACAACATCCATTATCCTCCAAACATCTTCTAGCTCTGGAGGATTATGTTCAGATATTAATAGTAACCTTTCAATTTCCTGGTAGTCTTTTTCTGAAATTTCTAGCTTGAGCAGATCAAGTTTCATGGGAGAAAGAATTAAAAAATAACGACTTGCTAGTAACTTCTTAGCTTGTTGCTTTGGAGATACTTCAAAAGTACTGAGTACTTTAATTTACTCATAAAAGCTTTAAGTTTAAACTCTGTGTTGAACATGTAACGGGCGGTGTGTGCATCAGCCTGCTCATTTCTAACAACAAGTAAGGGATGTGTAAGATCTTGGATCTCAAATGTAGGTAAATTGGCAAAAATGTTTTTCTGCTTAGTATGTGTTGCATCTGAGCGAAAGCCGATATTGGAAACTAAATTTAACTCAGGTAATATTGATAAGCCGTTCTGAGACCAACAAGCATAAGTCCACTGATAGTCCCATGTATCTATCCTGTCATTGAAGACATGATCAAAAATATCAATCCAGTATTTCTGCTCACGTCGAGAACCACAAATTAGCTTAATGTAATCAGAACTTTTATATTCAGGCCAAGTACTCATTTGCACGTCGTAATGCCGCCATGCACGCCGCCAAGATGCCCAGCCCCAAACGTGACTATATTTGGAAAAGAAATAACTATAATTAGTTCTTTTTTTGCCACCCTGAAAATTATTGCCACTAATATGCATTACTCTTGTATCGTAGCGATATCGTTCAAGCAGGGTCTGACAAAAGTAGAAAAAGGATTGAGTTGGCAGGCAATCATCTTCTAAGATAATTGCCTCCTCAACCATAGAAAAAACCCAATCTAGACCTGTAGAAACACGATATTTGCATCCCAAATTTTCATCTGAAAAATTGGTTAGAACTTCACAGTCCCAAGTTATGTTTTTAATAATATCTCTAGCTTGCTGGCATTTTTCAGCTTCCTCTAAGAAACGAGGCCCATCTGCAACAACTAACAGCTTTTTTGGCTTAGCTTGAGCAACAGCATCAAATACTAATCTAGTTAGATCGGGACGATTAAAAACTATTAAAACAACAGGTGTTAAAAAAGACATTTTGATTAAATAATCATATAGTCAAGTTTTTGAAATCAAACTTTTCAAGCCAGTTAGCTTTAGTTAATATCCTACAATGACTTGGCAAACCATAGCTGCCTGTCCCAAAGAAATCTCCTCCATCTACATTAATAGAAATGGCATCTTCGATATAATCAAGAATTTCTTGATCGGCATGAGATAAAAATATAGAACCTCTATATAAACCATTGGCCAACGGTAATTCTCTTAATTCACATAGAATCCTCTTTCTTCCAGGCTCAAAAGAAAAGACATCATTTGTGAAGTTACTTCTTAATAAGAGAAGTCGATTGTTTTTTTCGTCAAAAACATCTAGGCTTATAACTACATTTCCGAAAACTTCATGGGTGTAATTCAAGCATTCAACTTCAAAGAAATAATTTTCTCCAGATCTAAGTGTTGTCTCTTCCTGTCCTTCTTGATTTAATATCTTGATGCCAGAAGCTCTTATTCTCCCTGAACCACTACGATCTGTTCTTGCCTCTAAGGCAACAGTTTGGCTGACGGTATAAGAGTTCTTTAGGTAAACTTGAATAGCTTCCTCTGACTTACTATTTATAGTTAGGCGGCCTGCATCAAGTAGAATTCCACGGTTGCACAAGTGTTCAATTATGGTCATATTGTGACTAACAAATAAGATTGTCTTGCCTTCTTGTGTGACCTTTTCCATTGTGCTCAAACATTTTTTCTGAAACTTGGAATCACCAACTGCTAGCACTTCATCTACTATTAAAATTTCAGTAGCTAAATGAGCCGCAACAGCAAAAGCAAGACGGACGTACATCCCAGAGGAGTAGTATTTAACGGGGGTATCTAAAAATTTTTCTACTTCAGCAAAGTCTACGATTTCATCAAATTTTTTTTTAATCTCAGCTTTGCTCATGCCTAGAATGGCACCATTGAGATATATGTTTTCGCGGCCTGTCAATTCTGGATGGAAGCCTGTGCCTACTTCTAGCAAACTGGCAACGCGGCCTTTGATAGAGATGCGACCTTTTGTAGGTTCTGTAATACGGCTGAGGAGTTTTAAGAGCGTGGATTTGCCAGCACCGTTGCGACCGATGATGCCAACGCGATCGCCCTGCTTAATTTCAAATGACACATCTTTGAGCGCCCAAAACTCTTCTTTTGTAGGTGAGAGGGGTTGTTGAGCAAAAGGATTGAGAATTCGACGGCTTACAGATTTGGCACCATCAGCAAGCACATCTCTCAAAGCTGTGTAGCGCGATCGCCCCTGCTGCTGATGGCCGATGATATATTTCTTGCCTAAATTTTCAACTCGAATGACCGTATCAGACACACCCGTCATTCCTGCCTAAATTACATCTGCGAATGTGCGCTCGGTTTGGCGGAAGTACCAAATGCCAGTTAGTAGCAGTAGCGCGACTAAACCTGTTGAGAGGATAAATCCTGGCCAGTACAACTGAGCCTCACCTCCTAAGATTGCCCAACGAAAGCCATCAATAACACCTACCATTGGGTTGATGGAGTAAATCAAACGCCATTGTGGTGGCACGATGCTGCTACTAAAACCAACTGGAGAGATGTAGAGGCCGAACTGCACGATGAACGGCACAATATAGCGGAAGTCGCGGTACTTCACATTCAAAGCTGCTAGCCACAAGCCTGATCCCATTGCAGCGGCAAAGGCTAACAGAATAAATAGCGGCAAAGTTAAGATTCGCCAGTCTGGGACAAAGTTGAACCAGATCATTAAGGCCAGCAAAATCATGCCAGAAATCAGAAAGTCCACGAAGCTGACGATCACGGCACTGGAAGGCACAATCAGCCGAGGAAAGTAGACTTTAGAAATCAGATTGGAATTAACAATGAGGCTATTGCTACATTCGGCTAGAGCGCTTGCAAAGAACTGCCAAGGCAACATCGCGGCAAAGACTAAAATTGGGTAGGGGGCACCGCCAGACGGCAGCTTAGCCAAGTTGCCAAAGACGATAGTGAACACAATCATGGTGAGAAAGGGCCGAATCAAAGCCCAAGCGATCCCAATTACGGTTTGCTTATAACGGACAAGGATGTCTCGCCAAGCCAGGAAGTAAAATAACTCTCGGTAGCGCCAGAGATCTTTCCAATACTGACTTTCTGTACGACCTGCTTCAATAATGAGCTCTGGTGGATGGGTACTCATAGGTACTCGCAAAGGGGGCAAACTGGGTAGACAAGCGTGGGGGCGATCGCTCGATATGAATATTAGAGTAATTTGATTCTAAGAATGCCCTAGAATTTGGCTCAAGCGATCGCCCTGGCGAGTTTTTCAGTCGCCTAGGAACTGAATCCGGTAGTTGAGGTTGTAATTTAGGACAAGTGATGGTGTTTTCTCGGCAAGCCTGGGGCCAGCTAATTGGTCCTGCTTTAGTCGCATTAGCCTGTGCCGCTTTGATTGGGACTACTCAACTGCCGCAACTGAGAAAGATTAGTACTAAAACCAGTACTGCTCCTGTAGCAGTTCTGGAACAGGAGCTTGCTGCGGAGAAGCTACGCCTTAATCTACTCGAAAAGCTGCCAACCTTTGGATTCAGTAATTTGCTGGCAGATTGGGTGTTTCTAAATTTTCTGCAATATTTTGGCGATGATGAAGCCCGCGAGAAAACGGGTTACGAATTAAGTCCAGAATATTTCGAAGTCATTTTAAGCCGTGACCCTTACTTCTTGGATGCTTACTTTTTCCTCTCTGGCAGTACAGCTCTCTATGCAGCAATGCCAGAACGCTCTGTTACCTTGATGGACCAAAGCCTCAAGCAACTTTCTCCTAAAGCGCCACCAAAGTCATACTATGTTTGGCGTTACAAAGGCATCGATGAACTTTTATTTCTAGGAGATGCTAAAGCAGCTCAGTACTCTTTTGCAATGGCAGCAGAGTGGGCTAGTACTTATGCAGATTCAGAGAGTCAAAGTATTGCTACCTTCTCACGGCGAACTTCCCAATTTTTAGCTCGAAACCCTAGAAGCAAATTTGCTCAGGTAGCAGCGTGGTCGCAGGTTTTAGGTAACGCTACGGATGATCGTACCCGTCAAATTGCAGTGAAACGGATTCGTGCCCTAGGCGGAGACGTCATCACAGGGCCAGATGGAAGATCAAGGATCAAGTCTCCTGCACGAGATTAGTCAAGATTAGTCAAGCACCGCTAAAACCGTTGCTCCCAGTTCACTTGGAACTGTAAGATTTGTCTGGCTTTTCTCCAACTAGGGTCAGGCTTTCCGGTGCTTAACTCGAATTCGCAATTTTTCTGGTACGCTGGGGAGCTAGTTTGTGCAGGCTCACTGACGTTGCCTGTAGATGAACCGGGGTTGCTCTATGGTGCAACTGTGTTTACGACGTTGCGGGTTTACTCGCAGTCTTTAGAAGCACCGTTAACCAATTGGGCAGGGCACTGTCAGCGATTGAAGCGGAGTTTGCGATCGCTCGACTGGCAGACTCCAGATTGGCAACGAGTGCGCCAAGGAGCCGAAGCTTTAGTTCCTTATTTTCCCGTTCTCCGCATTACGCTGTTTTCCGATGGGCGAGAATGGATTACGGGGCGATCGCTGCCACCAAATTTAGGGGACTGGCAACGGCAAGGAACTGTGGCTTGGTTGGCGGAGTCTTCTCGGTTTCAGCGATCGCTGCCAGTACATAAAACAGGCAATTATCTCCCCGCTTGGCTAGCTCGACAAAGTGCCATGCAAAAAGGAGCACAGGAAGCAATTTTGGTAAACCAGCAGGGAGATTGGCTGGAAACCAGTACAGGTAATCTCTGGGGATGGTTTGATGGCGAGTGGTGGACTCCCCCCCTAAAGGCAGGAATTTTGCCTGGACTGATGCGATCGCAGCTCATTTCCTGGTTGATGAGCCAGAATAGGACAATACGAGAAGAACCCTGGTGTCTAGATTTGGTCATGGAGTTTGAGGCGATCGCTTACTGTAACAGTGTGGTCGAAGTTGTGCCAATCCACGGGATTCTGAGACGCAACTCTCAACTTGCCTACGACCCCTTTCATCAAGGTTTTCAGCAATTGCGGGGGCTTTTCTAGAGCTGACTGTTAACCTGTTTCTGAAATTAGGTTAATATTAGTTAACACAAACAATTTTGAAAAAAGTCCCCGCAACTTACAACTAGGAGGATTGACCTCAGTGAACAAACGGTGGAGAAATGCGGGACTGTACGCGCTTCTAGCAATTGTGGTCGTTGCTTTAGCAACTGCACTTTTTGACAAGCAGCCCCAGAGTCGGGAGACGTGGCGATACAGTCAGTTTATTCAAGAAGTTGAAGGTAATCGAGTAGAAAAAGTTAGTCTCAGCTCCGATCGCTCTAGAGCCTTAGTTACGGCTCAAGACGGTAGCAAGGTACTGGTTAATCTGCCCAGCGATCCTGAGCTGATCGATACGCTAACTAAAAATAATGTAGATATTTCAGTTCTGCCCCAAACCGATGATGGTTTCTGGCTCAAGGCATTGAGCAGCCTATTCTTCCCAGTCTTATTGCTGGTTGGTTTATTCTTCTTGCTGCGTCGGGCTCAGAATGGCCCCGGTAGCCAAGCGATGAATTTTGGTAAATCCAAAGCTAGAGTCCAAATGGAACCTCAAACCCAGGTAACCTTTGGTGACGTGGCAGGGATTGACCAGGCAAAACTAGAACTAAATGAAGTTGTAGATTTCCTCAAAAACGCCGATCGCTTTACCGCGGTTGGAGCCAAGATTCCTAAAGGTGTGCTGCTAGTCGGCCCTCCAGGAACGGGTAAAACCCTGTTGGCTCGTGCAGTTGCAGGCGAAGCAGGCGTGCCTTTCTTCTCCATCTCTGGTTCCGAGTTTGTAGAGATGTTCGTAGGTGTGGGTGCGTCTCGCGTCCGTGACCTCTTTGAGCAAGCCAAAGCTAATGCTCCCTGTATCGTCTTTATCGATGAAATTGATGCCGTGGGTCGGCAGCGGGGTGCTGGTCTAGGCGGCGGCAACGATGAGCGGGAACAAACCCTCAACCAGTTGCTGACCGAAATGGATGGTTTTGAAGGCAACACTGGCATCATCGTGATTGCTGCTACCAACCGTCCTGATGTATTAGACGCAGCTCTCTTACGTCCGGGTCGTTTTGACCGTCAAGTGGTGGTCGATCGCCCTGATTTTGCGGGTCGTTCAGAAATTTTGCGGGTGCATGCTCGTGGCAAAACCTTAGCTAAGGATGTGGACTTAGACCGGATTGCACGTCGTACTCCTGGTTTTACGGGTGCTGACCTGTCTAACCTGCTAAATGAAGCGGCAATTCTAGCGGCTCGTCGCAACTTGACCGAAATTTCGATGGATGAAGTCAACGATGCGATCGATCGCGTCTTGGCAGGTCCAGAGAAGAAGGACCGCGTTATGAGTGAGAAGCGCAAGCAATTGGTGGCCTACCACGAAGCAGGTCACGCCCTCGTTGGTGCGCTGATGCCCGACTATGACCCCGTTCAAAAAATCAGCATCATTCCCCGTGGTCGTGCAGGTGGTCTAACTTGGTTCACTCCCAGCGAAGACCGCATGGATTCTGGTCTATACAGCCGCTCCTATCTGCAAAACCAGATGGCAGTTGCCCTCGGTGGCCGCATTGCTGAAGAAATTATCTTCGGTGAAGAAGAAGTCACCACGGGTGCAGCCAGCGACTTGCAACAAGTAGCTCGTGTAGCTCGCCAAATGGTAACTCGCTTCGGGATGAGCGATCGCCTCGGTCCTGTGGCATTGGGTCGTCAGCAAGGCAATATGTTCCTTGGACGCGACATTGCTGCTGAGCGAGACTTCTCGGAAGAAACGGCTGCCACGATTGACGATGAAGTGCGTAACTTAGTCGAGCAAGCGTATCGTCGCTCTAAGTCAGTTTTGATCGAAAACCGTCACGTCTTGGATCTGCTAGCAGATATGTTGGTTGAGAAAGAGACGGTGGATGCGGAAGAGCTGCAAGAATTGCTCGGCAACAATGATGTGAAGATTGCAGCGATCGCGTAAATCTAAGCATCGATCCGAAAAGGTTAACCCTCCTTAAAATTACAGAGTCGAGGTCAGTCCTGAAATTCTCAGGTTCGAGCCTCGACTCTTTTTATTGTTTGATTTTTTATGGTTTGAGATTAATGAGCGGCGTATTGCGCTAACCAATTCGCGTAAGTTTCTTGCAAATTCGGATCAGATAAGACGATTTCAACTTGAATTTTTTCGCACCCGTGCCGGTGAGTTTTAGCGATCGCATCGAGGAACTGACTCGCTGCCCCAGGAGAGGCAAACTCGCCCCGCACCACACCCTGCTGACTATCGGTAGCCATTGCATTGGCTATTTCCACGGCGCTCAAGTCGCCCTGACTCAAATCAATTTCTGCTAATTGCCGATGTTCCGGGCTGATTTGCTCCACAATCAGTTTTTCGCGGCGTACCGGAACTTCCACAATCTGAGTTTCAATGGCTTTGCGAACAATCACCTCACCAATTTTATGCTTGCTACGGTCTACAACCAGACGCTCTTCCAGTAAGCGAATCGCTTCTTCTTCCACTACATGAGGAATTGCTGCATCATTCACGCGATCGGATTCCAGCGAGTTCTGGAGTGGTAGAGGAGTTGAGTTTGAAGTTGGGGTTGGATCAGTGAAACTTTCCATAGGATTTGAAGTTGAATTAGAACTTTGTTGAGAGTGAAGTTGGCCACTGGACTCGAAAGGTAATGTCACAGGCTTGGAGGGTAGCGTTGAAGATGCGGCCTCTCCAGTGGCAGGTAGCGAAGATTCGGGTAGTTGAGCCATCTGCGCCGCGCTCAAGTGAGTCAACACTGAGCGGTTTGGAGAATCAATACTGTGAATAGACTTGCTAGTCAGCAAAACCAGACGAAAGCCCTTATGCGCGTCTGGCAGAGAAACCAAAAACTGAAGCTGGCGGTCGGCTGTAAGCTGCACATCTCGCACTTCACCAACCAACTCACCATGCTGGTCTTTAACAGCAAAGTTCTTCAGCTTGTCACGTACCTTGGTCACCAAAGTATCCAGACGGGCTTGTTTTTTATCAGAGGTGGAGTGATCTGGAAATAGGGAGTTACTCATAAGACACCCGCTTAAATAGTTGCTGGTTAGGGTTGTGTTGGTCGGGTTTGGTCAACCCAATCAACCCCAAAATCTAATGTGATGCAGTAGAAACAGTCGGGTGAAAAAATGCAGGCAGAGCTGAGGTTGCTCTACCTGCACCGTTTGATTAGCGCTTCCATGAGATGAGTCATCCATCTAGGTTATGAGTTAAGTCATGAGAAGCGGTTAGTTTAGCGGCGATCGCGAGGAGAGCTGCCTGGACGGTTATCCCGGATGGGACGACCTTGGGTATCAATGTCTAGTTCTTCGCGACGAATTTGATCTTCTGCGGTGACAGTATCGCGCTC
This sequence comes from Trichocoleus sp. FACHB-262, assembly GCF_014696035.1. Taxonomy (NCBI): domain Bacteria; kingdom Bacillati; phylum Cyanobacteriota; class Cyanophyceae; order Leptolyngbyales; family Trichocoleusaceae; genus Trichocoleus; species Trichocoleus sp. FACHB-262. The sequence continues at coordinate 28,423 of NZ_JACJPK010000114.1, forward strand.
AACTTCCTTGCGAATGTTGACCTGTTCTCTTACAAAAGCTTCCTTATGCACGTCCGCAGTTTCCTCGTAAACTTCCATGCGGGCAATTTCACCTTCGCGGAAGTCAGCGGTGCCTGGCGTTACCGAGGTCCCTAGATTAGTCGGGTTGGTCCGCTCAATGACGATTCGTTCGCGCTCAACGGGCACTGCCACTCTAGCCGTTTCAGTTTCGACATGCTTACCAACGGCAACTTCTCCAGCTTTGCGACGATGCTTGTTAGCAACTAAGCGCTCTTCATAGAGCTGAATGGTTTGGTGATCCCGCTCATTCATGTTGTAGAGAGCTGGTTCTTGGCGATAATCATAAGTTGGACGAGCACTAGCTACCGCAGGTCTTTCTACAGGAGCAGACCGCTCGACTGGAGCAGCACTAGCTGTTCGATAGGTAGTGCCTTGAGCGTAAGTGTTCTCTAAAGGCAGGGAGGCCTCAAGCGGAGCCGAAGCTTCTAGGGGAGTCGAGGCATCTAAACTGGCAGGCCGATAAACGCCTCGGACGCGCTCTTCGTAGTCATAATCTACGACTAGATTGTCATGGTACTCTGGCAAGTTTTCTGCTTGTTGCTTGGTTAAGCCGATTGTGTAGATGCGTTGAGCTTGGGGATCGCTCCGAAAACGGCCTACTGGCAGCAAAACCTTTTTGCCAAAAACCCAAAAACCTGTGTCTACAACGAGATAGCGGAAGTGACCTTCGTCATCTACTAAAACGTTGTGAATACTGCCAACTTTCTCATCACTCTCGGTATAGACATCCAGCCCTTTGACATCATTACCATCAAAAAGTTCTTGACGGTAGTTAGGGTAATAATCGTCAAGTTTATAAAGAGCCATAGAGTTGCTCCTAAATGGGTTAATAGTAGCGATCGCCTCATTCCGCTTCATGAGTTCTCTGGGAAGGAAGCGATCGCAAGAAGTACTGAAAAGTGCAGGCAGGTTGACCCTCCCTGCACTTTGTAGACTAAAGCAGACTGAATCTGATTAACGGCCTAGCAGAGGCCTAAAGATTCAGAATGGTTTAGCGGCGATCGCGATTGGTGGTGCCTTTGTCGATGATGCCGCGGCCTGCATCGTCAATGTCTAGTTCTTCACGGCGGATCTGTTCTTCAGCAGTTACCGTTTCGTGATCTACTTCCTTACGGATGTTGACCTGCTCGCGTACAAAGGCTTCCTTATGTACGTCGGCTCTCTCTTCATAGAGATCGACGTGAGCTACGGTGCCTTCTTGGAAAGCTGCGTCCCCAGGAGCAACAGGAGTGCCCGCCCCAGTTGGAGTGGTGCGCTCAATCACGATTCGCTCTTTCTCTACAGGTACGGAAACTCGAGCAGTTTCGGTTTCAACGTGCTTACCAACTGTCACTTCCCCAGTCTTCTGGCGCTGTTTGTTAGTGATCAAGCGCTCTTCGTATAACCGTAGAGTTTGATGATCACGCTCGTTCAGGTCGTATAGCGCAGCATCTTGCTTGTAGTCGTAGGTGTCGCGGTTAAAAGGTACCTTGCCCGCAGTGCTAGCAGTAGTAGCGGTGCTAGCAGCAGTACTGGCAGTGCCAGTTGTACCAGTTGCCGTCGGGCGATAGACTCCCCGAACGTTTTCTTCGTAGTCTTGGTCGATTTTGAGCTCGTCAGTGAATTCTGGCAAGTTTTCGACTTGTTCCTTGGTCAGGGTGCTGACGTTAACGCGACGCTGCGTGTAGTCGATTTGAGCCAAGCCAATGGGAAGCAATACTTTCTTACCTAGTACCCAAAAGCCGGTATCAACAACGAGATAGCGGAACTTACCATCACGCTCATCTACTAAAACGTCTTTGACTGAGCCAACCTTGTCATTTTGGGCATAAACATCTAAAGATTTGATGTCATCGCCATTGTTATGATCTTTGTAATCTGGGTAATAGCTTTCAAGTTTTGTGAGAGCCATAGGGTGCTCCTAAGTAATGTTTAAAACGACTTCCATTCACCCACCAGATTAGAAAGATAATAGCTAAGCTGCATCTCCCAGATGGCTGACTTAAAATAAGCTGTTTTTTCTAAGAACCGAGTAAAATTGTTCATCGCAAAAACAAAGCTAAAAGCCAAGATTCAGGTGCACAAAAGGTTAGCCACGCCAAAAGGGCTTTATTTAGAAATAGTGATTAAGATAACTTTTCGACACAAATTGGTACGTCGTAAGGGTGAGTATTCTTTAAATTCAATAAAAATTAGGCAATCTTAGAAATCTGCGGTCCGTAACATTTGTTTTAGTTGAATTAACAGTAAATATGTCTGAGTCTTTTTGGTTGTCCACCCTAAAACAAGAGCGAGCGATCGCGGTCATTCGTGCCCCTACCTTTGAGCTAGGTCAACAGATGGCGCGAGCAGTCGCAATGGGAGGGATGCGATTAATCGAAATTACTTGGAATAGCGATCGCGCCCCCGAACTGATTGCGTCGCTACGCTCAGAGTTACCTGGCTGTTTGGTTGGCACAGGCACTTTGCTAACTCGGGCGCAGTTACAAGCGGCGATCGCAGCAGGAGCACAATTTTTGTTTACCCCTCATGTCGATTTTGGTTTAATTCAGCTCGCTTTGCAGCAAGGCGTGCCCATTGTGCCTGGGGCTTTGTCGCCCACGGAAATCGTCACAGCTTGGCAAGCAGGAGCCAATAGCGTCAAAGTTTTTCCGGTGCAGGCAGTGGGGGGCACTACTTATATCCGTAATTTGCAAGGGCCACTTGGGCAAATTCCCCTCATCCCGACCGGCGGTGTCACTGTTGAGAATGCCAAAGACTTTTTGGCCGCTGGAGCGATCGCCGTGGGATTATCGGGTAATTTATTTCCAGCAGCAGCAATTCAAGCAGGGAATTGGCCAGCGATCGCTCAACAAGCCAGAATTCTTTGCCAGCAAGTTGCCAATGTCTCTATTTCATGATTTATGGTGAATATAGAAAATAGCCAATCAGGGTGCATCAGCGACATTACAAACATTCCTCTCGTTGGCTAGGAGGTCAGAACGATGGGTAACATAACCCGTTTAAATCGGCAGCGACGTTGGAGCCAGATTTGGTTGAGTACTGCACTAGCATTAGCAGTATTGGGGCCAGAATCCATCTGGACTACTAGGGTCTCCGCTCAAGAAGTTAGTCCACTGGGGCAAAAGATGCAAACATTGCGTCAGTCGGACCGTCGGTGGATTGAAATTGACCTCTCATCCCAGCGCTTGATTGCTTGGGAGGGCCAAACTCCGGTTTACGCCATCATTGTTTCTACAGGTAAGTCCTCAACGCCAACCCGTACAGGTGCGTTTGCCATCCAAACGAAGCATCGCCAAGCCCGGATGCGAGGCAGCGATTACGATATTTCTGATGTGCCCTACACGATGTATTACTCTGGCAACTACGCTATTCATGGCGCTTATTGGCACCACCGCTTCGGCACACCCGTAAGTCATGGCTGTGTCAATGTGGCCGTGAATCATGCCAATTGGCTCTTTGACTGGGCCACGGTAGGTACTCCGGTCGTAGTGCACTCTTGAAGTTTACCGAGTTAACTGAGTTAGCTGAGTTGAACGACGGGTTGATCATCAAGCAAAGTTTGATTCATCAATAAATCTTCGACTGTCATCCGCAGAAAACGCTGGGCATCGACTTGAAACAGAACCTTGATGCGATCGCTGCCTGGATAGCCGGGCGGTGTGAGTTGTGCAATGGTGCGGGCACCCTCCCGGTCATTCAGCGGTTGCACTTGAGTTTGACCACTAGCTAAGCTGCGAGTCACAAGGCGATCGCCATCAAAGTAAACTTCTGTACCGCCAGACTCAGCCCCCATTTCACCCAAAATTAGTTCGATGCTAGGTTGGCCCTCCACAGAAGCCCCCAGCACCAGTTCTATAGGGTCGGTCATGGGATAGGGTTGGCCTGATTTCACAATGGGATGCCAGTTGTGGCAATTTTGGCGGCGGTCCCAGTAGCGCACTCCATAGCTGTGGTAGAGAAAATCCTTCAGCTCCACGCCTTGATTCAACTGCAACGCGCCTTGAGCGATCGCCTCAAACGGTTTAGAAGAGCGGATTTTGGCAACATCAAAATATTGCTGGACCCAGGTTTGGACTGCGGGAATTTGCGCGGTTCCTCCCACCAACAACACACCGCTAATATCCTCAATTTCGATGCCCTGCTGTCTAGCTTGGCGTAACACCTGAGTCATGCTGTCATCTAGGCGATCGAAGAACTCATGCTCCTGCAAAATCAACTCAAAGCGATCGCGATCGAGGGCTAGTTCGTAGCTTTCAAAAGTTTCATCGTTAAAGTAAACCTCATTGGCTTGGGATTGAAGTGATAGCTGAATTTTTAGGCGCTCTGCTAACCGGGTAGTGAGAGGTGTAGCCGCTAACCCTTGCGTAGCCGCAAAATAATCGACCAACCAGTGATCAATATCAGCTCCGCCCAGATTCTGTCCTGCTTTAGCTAAAACACGAGCGGTTTTGGGTCGTTGACTGGTACTGTCGGCCAAAGATTTCTGACCCCACTGCAAAATGAAGCCCAAAGGCTTGCTGTTAGCTTGTCGGCCCAAATCTAAACGCACCAGGGAGAGGTCTAGAGTGCCGCCACCAAAGTCAACCACTAACAGAATTTCTTGATCTGCTAGACCATAACCGAGGGCTGCTGCTGTTGGCTCATCCAGCATGCGGACTTGCTCAATTTGTAGCGATTGGCAGATTTGCCCTAACCAGTTGCGATAGATTTCAAAGCTATCGACTGGCACTGTGAACACCAGCGATTCTTTCACTTCTGGATAACTGGTTTTGAGTTCTTCAATGATTTGAGTCAGAAACCAAGTGCCTGCGCGCTCGAAGGTGACTTGCTGACCATCCAGTTCTGGAACGAACCCCTGAATGGTTGCCCCAATCCCCCGTTTGAAATTGCGAAAAAAGCGAGGGTCGCTGCTGAGGTCGAGGCCGCGATCGCGCACAGCTTGTCCTAACACTACCTCTTGCTTCGCTGCATCTTCTACATAGAGCAGGCTAGGAATGAGGGGTGGGTTTTGCCCTAGCCGCAGTGATAAGCCAGGTAAGGCAAGGGTTTCCGGCTGTTGCGTAGCACGATTCCAACGAGCGACAACTGTGTTGCTAGTCCCAAAATCAATTGCAATATCCATTCAGTTTCTGTTTCCCAGGCATGGGAACTCGACAAATCTACTGAAGTTGAACCGACGCAAATTTTATCCTAATTTCTGTTCACCTGGACTCTTCATCAGGACTGGAGTCTCAAGGAATTTCACCCCATTTGGGATCGCGACATATAGCACCATAGTCATCCAGCTGACAAATTGAATGTATATCCTTGGATCTATGGCAAGTATTCAAAACATTTCTTAACATGAAAGTAACAACGGCTCTGAGGTAGTCTAGTCCTCAAGCAGTAGCGCCGATGTTTCACCCAGTTAGTTAGGAAACGGCCTCAATCATGGATAGCGGACGTCCTTCAGACGATTCCTTGAACACTCTCAGGAATGGCATTTGGCTCCTAGGAGTTTCATGTTGGTTATTTGGCATTACTGACAGAAGCATTGCTTCTCTTGCAGATGGCTCCCTCTCTGCTGTTGACCTGACGCAGCTCTTGACGGCTACCTTTTTATTTATCAGTTGGCTATTCCTCAAGCCAGCTTCTTTCAAGCTACTGCCTTGGGCACCCGTAAACCGAACTTGAGTTGTGCAATTAGGCAGGCTGCCTAGAAAGCCACATAGAGATTAGAGCGCTAATGCCTATAGCGAAGGGTACCGATCGCTAAATCAGCACCCCCATAAACTTCGTTAAAACGTGATTAACTTTTTGCGAGTTAGCTACTGGGCCGCCTTAGCTGGTTCTTGAGCACGAAACTCCGAGATGCGCTGCTGCAACTGCTGATAGCTGCTAATTAACTCCGTCTGCGCGATCGCTTGTTGTTCTCCAGAAACCAACCACTTGATTTGAATAGTTTGGTTCTCTGCTTCTGCGTCACCCAAAATTAGACAAGCCAAAGCACCACTGCGATCGGCTCGCTTGAGCTGCTTACCAAAGGCACTACCACTTAGGTCTAGTTCTACCGCAAATCCAGTCTGACGTAGTTTCTGGGCCAAAACTAAAGCTTGAGCTTCGGCGCGATCGCCCCGTGATACTAAGTAGAAATCTAGAGTTGATTGAGGGGCAGCACTCAGTTGTTGTAGCAGCAGCACTAAACGCTCTAGCCCGATCGCCCAACCAACTGCTGGTGTATTAGGACCACCCAACTGCGAAACCAATCCATCATAGCGACCCCCTCCACACACCGTCGCTTGGGAACCTAACTGGTCAGATTGAATTTCAAAAGCAATATGAGAGTAGTAATCAAGACCGCGTACTAATCGAGGATTGACTTTATAAGCGATTCCTAGATCACTTAGCAGTTGCTGTACCTTCTCAAAGCGACTTCTAGAATCTGCACCAAGAAAATTCAGAATATTGGGAGCCTGTTGGACGATTGCCTGAGTTCGCTGATCCTTACTGTCTAGAATTCGTAAAGGATTACGGCTTAGACGATCCTGAGAGTCGAGGTCTAAATCACTCTTGTAAGGGGTTAAGTAGGTAACTAAGGCATCGCGGTACTGCTGTCTATCTTCAGGAGTGCCTAGAGAATTGAGATCTAAATTTAGATTTTGCAGACCCAGGGTTTGTAGCAAGTTGGTCGCGATCGCGATTGCCTCTACATCTGCTCGTGGATCAGCGCTGCCTAGAACTTCCACACCTAGCTGGTAAAATTGCCGCTGTCGTCCTGCTCCAGGACGTTCGTAGCGAAACATGGGTCCGGTGTACCAGAGACGTTGCACCCCGCCTTGCGCGTGCAGACTGTGTTCAATAAATGAGCGAACTGTCCCAGCCGTGCCTTCCGGTCGCAGCGTCGTTGAGCGATCGCCGCGATCTTTAAAGGTGTACATTTCTTTGCCAACTACATCCGTGGCTTCGCCAATGCCCCGCTCAAACAACTCCGTTTGCTCGAAAATCGGGGTGCGAATTTCTTGATAAGCAGCTCGACTGAGAATCGTCCGGGCTACTGATTCTATTTGTTGCCAGTACTTAACTTCATCCGGCAGAATATCACGGGTTCCGCGTAATGCTTGAATCGCGCCCATTCCCACTCAGGTTCCAATTACAAAAAGATCGTTAATCTTGCTGGGCTTTCCAAGCACCATAGCGATCGCTATAGTAGGCCAAAATCTGATCAATCCGTCGTCGCATTCCTCGGCTCAGCTCAGGTTGGTCAGCCTCTAACGGATACTCTAGCCACAAGCCACCCACTTGACTGAAGGTGTAGTCAAAATCTTTGGCTGGTTGTGGTAGCAGTCCCGCTTTCACCCCACTAACTTGCTGCAAGTGAGCTACAACTTCGCGATACACAGCCAAAGGTAAGGTGGGATTGTAGAATTCGTAGCGCAACTGTTGGTTGTTAGCAGTTTGCATCATGATCTGAACTTAATTTAAACTTACGCTTAAGAGATCACTTCGTCATTGGCAGAAGGCAAAACGCAACAGTTCACGTCATTCAGGCAGACCTTACCCCACTGCAACGCCCACATTACCAGCGCCACACGGTTCTCTGTAGCAGTCTTAGTCAAAATATTACTGATATGGTTGTCAACTGTGCGCTTGCTAATTGCCAACTTTTCTGCAATCTCCTGGTTAGTCAAGCCAGCAGCCACTAGTTCAATTACTTGCAACTCTCGGTCTGAGAGGACTCCGTGGTTCTGAGACTCGACACCAGACATAAACTATTCCTATCCGTGTATATTTACTTATCCCTCACTTTAATTCTAGAGGCAATTTTGGCAAACACCCCAGGTTCAGCGGGTTTCATCGACAGATTTTGAGCGGATGGCTTGAAACCCATAAATCGGGTGTAAGCAAAGAGCAAGGCCGAAAATAGTCAATAATCATAAAGTTTCCTCAAAGTTTTACAGCGATCGCCTGAAGAAGCTTGAATTTCTAGTAAAGAAAACACAGTTGTATCCATCGATACATTGGTGTTTTCCGACGTTCTTTTACTCTAGATGAGGTCATTTGGAATAGGAACTCAGCAAGTTCCTGTTTTGGTTGCTTGCGTAGTGTAGTGACTAAATCGCTACTTTGCTTTCTCCCTCCCTCCGGAACGTCACTTCCGCGAGGTACATTCCCTAATCCTGATGAATTGGCTAGAGCAGTAGTCGCTATTCCGGTTTTTCAGTCAGTCAATTGAAAAACTGAGACTACTAGCTCAAAACGTATGTGTGTTCTGAGCTGTCTTGACAGTATTTACTCGAGATTTATTCGAGTCGATTTACCTGGAGCGCAGTCAGAGTCTTAGGAAGTAGACCCTAGGCTTGCAGTTTCGCTAAATTTCAAAAAATCTTTAAATCCTCTGCCAAACGCTACATTCTCGATTGAGGAGTACCATTGCTATGCTGCAACCACTGGTCGTCATTGAGCAACAGAGTTCGTCATACTTCAAATTTTGGTACCAGAACGTCATGCATGATGGCATGCGTTACCAAAGCGAATTGTTCCGTCACTTTCGAACTTTCAGTCTCCAACGGCGCAACCATGCCTACAGCTTAGGCTGTGCCCTCGCTCAACAAGGTATCCAAACGGTCATTACTTGCGTTAGCGATCGCAACACGGCCCCTACAGATCAGCGCTACGTCCTCTGGATTAGCCTGCGTTCACCTTGGGCCGAAAGTGAACCACCTTTAGCAGAGTCCTTAACGCCTAGCCTAGTTGGAACCGTTGCTTAAACTGCGGTTTTTCGTTAAATGCCCTTGTCCCACTCGGTCAAATTTTCACTAAACTCTTGGTGCGCTAAACTTCTAGCTCTATTGGTAGCAGCTGGCTTGTTTGTGGCGGTTTGGAGTAGCCCGGCGATCGTTTGGGCGCAACAGTTGCCCACAGCTCCAATCAGTGTAGGACTCTCTCCAGAACAACCTGCTTCTAGCCATAGCAACCTAAACTCTAACGATATTCCGTCCGAGAAGGTAAACCAATTCGTTCATGCCTTTTTACAAGTGCTGGACCTGATTGAACGGCGAGAAGGGGAACTCCAGGGAGCCGAAACCGAATCGGAGTCGCTGCGAGTTCAACGAGAAATTGAAACTGAAGCTCTAGCAATTATTGCGACAGCAGGATTAACTAAAACTGAATATCTGCAATTATTGGGTTTGGCTAATACAGATTCAGAATTTGGGGAGCGAGTAGCAGCTCAGCTTCAAGAAGCCAATGAGTAATGTCTAGAAGTCAGAAAGTTGGCATTCAACCCTATGATGGTAGGCATCTAGGGTAACTTCTGAGCCTACAAGTTCCTGAGTTAAGTCCTGAATCTGGGGTCTGCTGTCTGTATAAGACCCTAACTTAGCGAAATTGCGGTTTTAATTGCTAAAAAACGGCAATGTAACTAAGAGACGTCACCTTAGGGCGGCATTTGATCGGTTGGGAAAAGTTGAGAAGGAGTGTTGGTGTGGTTCACCCGCGGGTTCTCTGTCTTGGCGAAGTTTTGTTTGACTGTTTGGCGAATCAACCAGGGCGATCGCTAGAGCAGGTAGAGTCTTGGACTCCCTATCCTGGTGGGGCTCCAGCAAACGTTGCTTGTGCCCTGGTCAAGCTCGGCACCACGGCTGGGTTCGTTGGCTGTGTGGGTCAAGATGAGCCAGGAGCAAATTTAGTCCAACTGTTGCAAACCGTGGGCGTAGACACCAAAGGGGTGCAGCGTCACCCCACAGCCCCTACGCGCCAAGTTTATGTGTTGCGTTCCGAGACAGGCGATCGCATTTTTTCTGGCTTTGGGGATTTAGATACCGCAGAATTTGCCGATACTCACCTGCAAGCTGACCAACTGCCAGTGGAGTTGTTTGAGTCAGCCGACTTCTTGGTGTTAGGCACCTTAGAGCTAGCCTACCCAGAGAGCCGAGCTGCTACAGAACGGGCTTTGCAGTTAGCCGAGCAGCATTATGTCAAGACGTTAGTGGATGTAAACTGGCGACCCATGTTCTGGCCTGATCCAGAAATTGCACCTGCCATCATTCAAGATTTACTCAAGCGAGTTGATTTTCTCAAGCTTGCGGATGAGGAGGCGGAGTGGTTGTTTGGCACCGCTGATCCCGGTGCGATCGCCCATCGTCTAGGCAATACCGAGAGTGTACTGGTAACGGCTGGAGCCAAAGGCTGCGCTTACTACTTGGGCGGGCATGAAGGTCACTTAAATGCCTTTGACGTGGAATCAGAAGACACCACAGGCGCAGGTGATAGCTTTGTTGCGGGTTTTCTGCACCAAGTCGCTCAAAATGGGTTGCAAAGCCTCAGCGATCCCGAAACAGCTAAAAAAGTCGTGACCTACGCAAGTGCAGTCGGAGCTTTAACCACTACACGACCAGGAGCGATCGCGGCTCAACCCACACCAGCGGAAGTTGAGGCTTTTCTCTACCTCAATCAACAACTATCTGGCTAATGGCTACCGAAATCGAGCGTAAATTTCTCGTTAAACCAGAGGCGTGGCAGCAATTCCAGCAGCGCTCTGATCCTACGTTGCTCAGCAGTACCCGCTATCGACAGGGTTACATTTCTTCTAGTGTCAGTAAGACTGTGCGAATCCGAGTTGCGGGCGATCGCGGATTTATCACGATCAAAGGCCCCACGGTCGGCTATTCTCGCTCAGAGTTTGAGTACAGCATTCCGCTAGCCGATGCGGAAGCGATGCTCGATCAGCTTTGTGATCCGCCTCTAATTGAAAAAACTCGCCATAGGGTTGCTTGGGACAACTTGGTTTGGGAAGTGGATGAGTTTGCGGGAGAAAATCAAGGGTTAATGGTGGCGGAAGTCGAACTGAGCGATACGAACCAAGCTATTACCTTGCCCGATTGGGCTGGGGCAGAAGTCTCCGACGATCCCCGTTACTTCAACGCCAGTTTAGCTAAGCATCCTTATAGCCGTTGGTAAGAGTGAGGATGGGATTCACAGATGCTACTTGGCTGAAGCTTGAAACCCTACGGAACTTGGCTTAGATCACAGATCATGTAGCTTCGGGAGTACATAGCACAATCCGCATTGAGTTGCTGAGTTGCTTGGCGGTAGACGACAAGCGATCCCATTTGGTCTACCCAAGTCCAACCTCGTTGCTCTAGATGGGTCTTTAAAGCAGAGAAGGAGCGAACCAACAAGCGTTTTGGGTTGGACTTTACCGTCGTAATATCAGCATGAGTTAGCTCCATCTGCAAAGCAGATCTTAAAATGTCTGGTGTGTCGTCTTCCTGGCTTAAGGCTGTTCCGAAATACAAAAAGAAAAGTAACGCCCCACCGCCACAAAACAGCGTTAGGAAACTGGTAAATACGAGTAATCGAGAATTTTGCAGTCTCATGATTCTCTCTGCCTATATCTGCGATCGCCCTATTATTCCGCGCTAGGCAGGCAGGTGCTCCAAGGATTCTATTAAACAAAGGAGTTGGCTCAACTCAGATTGATGGTTGAGTTGGCTTTCCAAACGGCTCTGGTTTAGGGACAATCAGAGCGATAGAACATGTGACGGTTACCAAAACTATGGATTTATTGGCTCAGCTGTCGGGTCAGCTCCTCAGTCAGCAGTTGGCTCAACTCATTGTGAACGGCATTGCAGTCGGCTCCATTATTGCTCTGGCAGCTGTCGGTCTTACACTCACCTATGGCATTTTGCGCTTAGCGAACTTTGCCCACGGTGATTTCCTCACGCTAGGAGCCTACCTGACGCTCCTAGCTAACGGTTTTGGTATAAACATTTGGCTGGCCGTAGTCCTTGGCATTGCGGGGACGGTTTTGGCAGTTTTGCTCACCGAAAAACTATTGTGGTCGCCCATGCGCGATCGCCGAGCTTCCTCCACCACCCTCATCATCATTTCCATCGGTCTAGCTCTGTTTCTTCGCAACGGCATTATTTTGTTCTGGGGCGGTGGGAATCAAAACTACGATCTGCCAGTCGCCTCTGCCGTCAACCTATTGGGTATCCGAATTGCTTACTATCGCCTGATTGTGGTTGGGTTAGCAATTTTGGTGATTTTGGGTTTGCATTACCTCTTACAAAACACCAAAATTGGTAAAGCGATGCGGGCTGTAGCGGATGACATCGATTTAGCGCGGGTGTCAGGTATTAACGTAGATCAAGTTGTGATCTGGACTTGGGTGATTGCTGGCAGCCTTACGGCGCTGGGTGGTGGTATGTATGGCCTGATTACCGCAGTACGTCCCAACATGGGCTGGTTTCTGATTTTGCCTATGTTTGCGGCAGTCATTTTGGGCGGGATTGGCAATCCCTACGGCGCGATCGCGGGCGCTTTAATTATTGGTGTGGCGCAGGAAGTCAGCACCTACTGGTTACCCACTGAATACAAGCTGGGAGTAGCTTTATTGATCATGGTGCTAGTGCTACTCGTGCGGCCACAAGGCTTATTTAAAGGCACGATTTGAGTAACACTAGCGCTTAACCAAGCAGACCAAAGCAGAAGTCTCAGGTCACTATGGGTTGATGGCATGGAAGTAAATAGCTGCAACCAGGAAATTGCCAGCTAAGAGAATCAAGCTAACAATGGTGCGGTAGGGATAAGGGGGCTTAGACTCATCCACAACTGCTTTGGTTTTAACCGATGATTTCACTGCTTGAGCGCTCATAAACAAGCTCCTTGTGTAACTCTACTAAACAGAAATACCAAAGAGGCTAGGTCAAGCACACGCGCCAGTAGGCAGATTTTATTTTGCTTTGGCGAAGATTTTCTCAATCCCACGGAAGAGCCCGCTGCCACCTCCCCAACTGGCTAAACCGCTTCCCCAGCGTGGTAGGAACTACGCACCAAAGGACCAGAACGCACATGAGAAAAACCCATTTCACGAGCAATCGCCCCCAGATGCTCAAATTCTGCTGGCGTCCAATATTTCCGGACAGGCAAGTGTTCCAAAGATGGGCGCATGTATTGACCCAAAGTGAGGCGATCGCAATCTACAGCTCGCAAATCTTGCATAGCCTCTATTACCTCTGACTCGGTTTCGCCATGTCCCAACATTAAGCCAGACTTGGTAGGAATTTGGGGGTTTAGCTCTTTCACCACTTTCAGCACTTGCAGCGATCGCTCATACTTCGCCCCACGCCTTACTGGGCCTTGTAAGCGCCTCACTGTCTCAATGTTGTGGTTGTAGCAAGCAGGTTGAGCCGCTACCACGGTCGCAATCCGCTGTCGCTGCATCTCTAGTGCTTCTAGATCAGTCGCTCGCCCACCCCAAAAATCAGGTGTCAGCACTTCAATCTGAGTGTTCGGGTTCGTTGCGCGAATCGCTGACATCGTAGCCGCAAACCAACCCGCTCCTTGATCAGGCAAGTCATCTCGCGCAACTGAAGTCAGTACCACATACTCCAACCCCAGCAGATTAACGGATTCAGCGATTTTCTCTGGCTCTTGAGGGTCAAGTGGCATGGGAGCATGGCCCTTATCCACCTGGCAAAAGCCACAGGCACGAGTACAGATAGGCCCCATCAGCAGGAAGGTTGCTGTCTTTTGGGCGTAACACTCTCCTCGATTCGGGCAGCGCCCCTCTTCGCAAATCGTATGAATTTGCCGCTGCTTAATAATCTTCTGAACCGTAGAAATCTCACTCGCCTTACCCACAGGTCGCCGGAGCCATTCCGGCATGCTGATAATTTCAGAACGACGAGCAGCAGTAGATGCGTTCGTCAAACTTGGCTGTAGAGTTGGCTCTATTTCGAAAGGCATAAAACGTTAGATGGCTCAAGCCAGCAGTCGGGTAATTAAAGAGGTCTAATCACAAATTCTAGAACTTGTTGTCGAAACTGCAATTTTGACCTTTCCCGTCACTGATAATAGCGGCACGAACCAAAACGCAATCTACCCAAATCTAAGGGTAGTGCGATCGCTTTGAGATCAATTTTGGGAGTATTTTGGGCATATTAGAATGCCTATCCTATGCCAACACCACCAAACAGGAGTCTCGCTCAACTGAAATTAGAGTAATTTCACTTGCAGAAGCTACGCTGGTTTATGGTGTCATAGAATTACCACTATGCCTGTACTCAACATCACTTGAGTGATGTATACCAATTTTCTCTACTACACTGTGCATTGATTAATTCTTCACCTGAGGTTATCCTCCAACAGGATCAAACAGCAGGACGGTCGAGAAATAATAATCTAAATCTTCACTAAACCTTGAATCACCCCCTAAGGAGTCAGTTGTGGCAAGTCACAAGATCCTAGTTATTGATGACAGCAGAGTCATTCGGATGCGAGTGCGAGACATGTTACCCAAAGGTAACTTTGAAGTTCTCGAAGCCAAAGATGGGGTTGAAGGTCTCAACTTAATCCGGCAAGAACGGCCAAACCTGATCATGCTAGATTTCCTGCTACCACGAATGAGCGGCTGGGAGGTCTTTCAACAGATTCAGAACCAATCAGACTTACAGAGCATTCCCCTAGTAGTAATGTCAGGGCGTCGGGAAGAAGTAACCGAGAAAATCCCTGAGCCCTTTGAGTTTTTCGAGTTTATTGAAAAGCCTTTCGAGCAGAAGGAGCTCATTGAAGCGATTAAAGCCTCAATGGCCAAAGCAAAACTGCCACGGGTACAAGCAGCCGCTCCAACCGTAGCCACGCCCGCAGCCACTACAGCAACCGCAGCACCTGCCGAGTCAGGGGCATCGGCGGCAGAAATTCAGGCACTCAATGAGAAGATTGCCAAGATGCAGGCAGAAATTGATGGACTGAAGAAACAACTAACGCAGATTGTTACCTTCATCAAGCAAAAGCTGAAGTAGTTTATGGCAGGCGAGGGGCGACCGCCTACCGTTTTAATGCCATAAACCTAACTTCTAGTCCAACTCCCGTCGGCCTTCTAGTGCCCTTGCCAATGTCACCTCATCGGCATACTCCAGATCGCCCCCCATCGGCAAACCAAAGGCAATTCGAGTCACTTTTGTAAACGGCTTTAATAGCTGGCCGACATACAGGGTGGTAGTTTCACCCTCAATGCTAGGACTAATGGCTAGAATGACCTCTTGAACTTTCTCTTGGCTGACTCGCCGGACCAGTTGATGGATATAGAGTTGGTCGGGACCAATTCCATCCATTGGTGAAATTAAACCTCCTAACACGTGATATTTACCGCGATATTCTCGTGTTTTTTCAATTGCAATTACATCTCGTGAATCAGCAACAACGCAAAGTGTGGTGCGATCGCGATTCGCGGTGCGACAAATTTCACAAACAGGTTCAGCCGACAGGTGAAAACACACAGAACACAGGCCAATTTGTTGCTTGGCTTCCATCAAAGCTTGAGCCAGCGCTTGAACCTCGGTTTCTGGACGTTTGAGAATATGTAAAGCGAGCCGTTGCGCAGTTTTAGGCCCCACACCTGGTAAGCGCTGTAATTGCTCAATTAAGCGAGCTAAGGGACGTGCGTAAACCGTGGGACTGCCTCCTAAATTCATCCAAGCTCAAATCATAACGGTTGAAGTTGCTCGACTCACAAAAATTCTGGCGATCGCTTGTGAGTGAAGCTTAGGGCGCAAAAGGCACTCACCCCGTCCAGGCCCCCTCTCGCACGTCACCTACTTCTATTTCTAGACTAATGAAAAAAGCGCCCTCTGTGTGGAGAGCGCTTTTTATAGCGATCAAGTGATGTTTTAGCTCAAGTGGCAAATATCACCCTACCACTTGAGTTTGGATCAACCGTGGATAGCAGGTGCGCTTAGCGCTACAGGAGCAGCTTCGCCCGCAGCTAGGTCAAGGGGGAAGTTGTGAGCGTTGCGCTCGTGCATCACTTCCATCCCCAAGTTCGCGCGGTTCAGCACGTCGGCCCA
>NZ_JACJPK010000115.1:0-7884 GCF_014696035.1 Trichocoleus sp. FACHB-262
CGAGCAAGTGGTAGATTAGCTCTTGGGCGTGGGCAAGAATATCCATTGTTCTTGCAGAGTATTGGTTTCACGCCCCTTCTTCTCACCTTTCAAGCCTTGGTGCAAGATGTGAGTACTGTAAACGCCTTCCTGGTTGGGAATAGTCGTGCCGTAAGTTGTCGCAATGGCATAATTCTTCAGCCCTTGAAAGCTGAGCCCCTCACCCTTACCTTCTGTATAAAAATCACTTAGCTTAGTGCCAATTTGTCCTTGTTGAATTTGCTTCGCGATCGCCGCAGCGCGAGCAGGTTCCCAACCCATCCCATCACCAATCATGATAATGACGTTCTTAGCCATACAAATTTCCGTGATCCGTGATTAGAGTAAAAAACGAGAGTGCCTCTAAAAAATAAAAATGATTTTTTACTTAGAGTTAGAGGAATTCCAATCGCAACTTTGATTTGATAGGTGCCTACCCTGAGAAATAAGCCCCATGCAAAAATTGACACTCAGAAATTAAGAAGCTTTTAAGCGCGATTTAAGTAGTGATGAATTAAGGCTAGAACTAGCGCAATGTTTCTAAATCTATATCAATGGAGGAACAATCAGTTCGAATCTGCAATGACGAGCTGAAATCCATCAAAATGTAGACGTATTGCTTTTTATACAAATATCTTCAAGACTATTTCTTAGCTAGAAATAAGTAATGCACTGAGCCTTTCAAATACGTTAAAAGATTTGTCATTATTATTCTATAAAAACATATGATTTGAGCAGATAAATACTAAGTGTATTGCTCAAAAAATAAGTAAGTTTATATACCCAGAAATAGATCAATATGCTATTGTTTTACTAAAAAATTTTCTTATAATTAACAAAAATTAGAAGCCCCTTAAAAAGGGATGAAGGTCAGCTTTAATGCTGTGCCTCCCTCAAAACGAGCGCTTAGACTTACGATGGTAGAGCAGGCTCAACTTACTTACGTTAGGTCACGATATGTCAGCTCAAGGACCCACAAGCGGCGAAGCAAAAGAAGCTTATAAACTAGCTTTGTTTCAGGCCGCCGAAAAAGCAGCCAGGATAGTTGAAGAATCTTTGTCTTCTAGCGAGACTGACACTTCTGAGAAATCCAAGAAAGCTGAGGTTAAGAGGGCACTGGAGTTACTGGCCATTGTAGAAGGAGGGGAGTCAGTTCAGAGCGGCGATTCTCTTTCAAGCACAACTCTGTCACTCTAAACAACGCAATTCTTGAAATCGCTTTAGATTAGCTGCGTTTGTAATTCTGCATCAAACTTGTAGTGCATCCCGTTTCTCGGTTAGCGCGATCGCTCTTAGATCACTGTTTACGCGATTGATAATGTCAGTTTATTGTCATTCGCTGCTACTAGGCTTGCTTCCACGGAGCGTGGTTTTCACCTTCTGTGACGCTGAGTTCAACAGCTGTTGCATTCCAGGTAAACCCTTGCTTGCGGATTTGGGAAGATACTGGAACAGCTCTTTCGCTCAAAGGAAGTAAAACTACTAGTAGGGCGATCGCTTACCTTCCAGAACTTGGTTGTCACACGACACCTAACAGCTCCCCAGCTTGCAGAACCAACCAGCAATAGATGGTTGCACGATGAAAAAACAAACGATTTAACTGAGTTCCGGTTTCAGCCATAAGAGGGCACCGACTAAAACTCTTTGTCGTTGGCAGTCTACTTCCGTCACAGCCCAGTGAATCGGCTCTCCCTGCTTTTGCAATTCAGCCTCAATCACTCGTTCCAGTTCTAAAGCTGAATCCTGTAAGATCACTTCTATGGTGATTAAGCAGCTAGTCATACTCTGCCCTTCTAGTTACTGCTCATTGCCACTATTGTATGGTTAGCCCTCTGGCTCCAGACGCAACTGAAGAAGGATTTCACTCTTCACTCACTTAGCTAGGCTGACGACTCATCTTAGATTTCTGCTCTCTCACTACCTGGCTTGAGCCAACGACTTCATTTCAACTCCACCGCTTTTATGCATTCACCCGAAGCTCTTGTCCTTTCACAGCCCCCTCAGCACTCTAGGATTCTGTTGGTTGAAGATGAAGGAGCCATTCGGGACACAGTCGCTCTGGCCTTGAAAGCAGAAGGATTTCAAGTCGTAGCAGTAGAAGTCGGGAAGCTCTCGAATGGCTTCAGTACGCTACACCTAAACGACGGGAAGGAGACGAACCATTCGATCTTATTATTCTGGACCTCATGCTACCGTTCATTAGTGGATTGGATGTGTGTCGTTTCATTCGCCAGCAGAGCCATTCGACGCCAATTCTCATCCTCAGTGCGAGAACGGCAGAAGCTGATATTGTCGTGGGATTAGAAGTGGGGGCTGACGATTATTTGACCAAGCCCTTTAGTCTCAGGGAACTCATTGCCCGGTGTCGAGTTTTGCTGCGTAATTATCAGGGTTTTGTTGTTAAACCCAAAGAACAAGTCCTGAGATTTCAAGACCTAGCTCTAGACCGTCACCAGTGTCGGGTCACACTACGAGGGAAAGAAGTCACACTCTCCCCGAAAGAGTTTGGGCTTTTGGAGATATTCATGAAGCATCCAGGTCGAGTCCGATCGCGCGAGGATTTACTGGAGCAGGTTTGGGGGTTGGACTTCATGGGAGATTCCAAAACCGTGGATGTCCATATTCGTTAGCGAGAGAAAAAATAGAGACTGACCCTAGCAGCCCTCAATACATCCTCACAGTCCGAGGGTTTGGCAATCGACTTGGTTAATTGTTGAAGTCGCGATGTCAGCCTCAGCACCGAACAGGCATCGAAAACGAATAAACTTACCATATTCTCTTTATTTAGACAGAGAATAGACTAGCCGAACATCTTTAAGCTTGCTAACAACCAAACTCGTTGGACGGTAAAAGTGGAAGATGAAATAGAGAAGCTATTAGCGCAACAAGCTGAAACAATCGCAAGACTCAAGGACTTGCTGGGCCAGATTCGCGGTCTTGTGAGCCGATTTCAAGCCCTTAAGCAAGAAAATGAGTTACATCACCCCTTTTGTGGTTGTTGCAACGAGCAACAAGGCAAGTAGCGCTCAGCGAGTAGGAACGGATCCACTAGCGATCGCCCCTCAAGTTGCAGCTCTGACACCTCTAGATAACGTTGAACTGCCTGCAAGCTTCGATGCCAGGATATCTCTTAATCACCCGCAGCGGTATCCCGCGCTACTCATCTGAGTTAAAGCCGTGTGTCTGAAACTGTGAGCGCTAACTCTCAACAGTCCCAAGCGATTGCAGTATTTTGATCAGGCTTTTCACTTAATGAAACCAGATGATATCCGGCGTCACTTGGGGACACAACTGAAATAAAAACAATGGCTCCTCACCATTATTAATGACTCCATGCACACAGCCCATAACTCTCAGGATGGGCAGCACCTTCCATCAGCAGGAACAGCGCCACTTTCAGGTGCCTTGACCTGAGATTGTGCCATTAACTGGCCTCATACATTGTTTCAGCCGTAACTAACAAAAGTTTCGCAATCAATCGCCCTCCCTTCCAGCTTCGCCTTGGTATAGTAATGAAGAAATTTCGGTCACTAAGGCTAGAAAGCTTATAACTAAAAGCTTTCAGCCGTTGGCTCAACTAGATACTTAATGGCTCAAACTGTCTGGCTTTTGACTGTTTCTGGTGTAAAGGTAGCGAAAGGATACCGTTGATTACTTCCAGCGACGAGGGGAATAATCTCATCAGCCGAGACGTTTCTAGAGCGTCATTATCTGCGTTTAGAAACGTCTCGGCTGATGAGGTTTGAGTGCTGATGGATGAACTTACACCAGTTTCGTTTCCACTTCTTTCAGCCGTCCCGTTGCTAATCAAGCGCAAAGTTTGGGTACTTTTATGGAGTATTGGAGCGGCCAAAACTATGAAACGTCGTCATTTCCTCTGCACTAGCTTATTAGCTGTTGCTGGTTGTACGACCGCCACGCGCACCTCAACGAAGCAAGCTTCTACGTTAAAAACGATCAGCCAACCGGAGAAACTGCGCTTTGCAGTATCAGATGTGAAAGGACTTGAGGATTTGCAGAAAGACTATGGAGCCTTGCAGACTCTCCTAGAGGAAATCTTAGAGAAGAAAATTGAATTTTTTCCTGTAGAAAGCTACATTGCTGCTGCTTCTGCACTTCAGCTTAATCAGGTTGATTTGGTGTTTACGGGTCCATCAGAATATGTTGTGATGCGTGCCAGAACAAAGGCCATTCCGATCGTCGCGATCGAGCGTCAGAAGTATTACTGTGTCATTGCAACACAAGTAGGCAGCGGGATTCAGTCGGTTGCAGGGTTAAAAGGTGGTCAGACGATCGCCCTGTGGGACGTTGGTTCAACCAGTGGTCACTTAGGACCAACCAAACTACTGATTGATGCCGGCTTAGATCCCAAAACAGACCTCAAAATTCAGTTTTTGGGCAAGCAAGGATTACCGGCGCTTCAGAACGGCACCGTTGCTGCTTGGGGTGGCTCGGTCAGCCGCTATGACAAGTTTCTCAAGTCTAACGGACTGTCTGAAAAGGACTTTCCGATTCTGGCTAAGGGTCCTACCTTACCGGCTGATCCGTTTGTGGCAAGCAGTCAGCTCGATCCAGCTTTTGTGGGGCAAATTCAGCAGCGACTATTGCAAAATCAGAACCGGATATTGAAGGCGATCGCCCCTGCGGATGGCAACAAATTTGAGGGGGCCAAGATGGTGCAGGTGAATGACACCGACTACAACATGATTCGTGATGTTTATAAAGCCATTGGACAGGGCAACTCTGTTTCTTGATCGAGACCACTTTTTACCATCTTGCTTAAATGCCAACTCCGCTGCCTGCAACCAGCTATAAGGCTAGCTTTCTATGCTATTTCAAGCAATCCAACGTTTTGTAAAAAGAACGGACAGCCCTTCTGTACTTTCCTCCATTGAGTACACTCAACAAACGCCTTTGCTCAAACGGCTGAGCCAGCATTGGAGCGTTGCACACAAAATCAGTGCTGGCTATGCTTTGTCAATTGGGATAGCTATCTTGGGCACAACCATTGGGTTGGTGAGCGGAAATTACTATCAGGGAAAAGCCCAGCAAGAACAAGCGCTTACAAGCCAGCAGCAACACCTTTTGAGTGAGCTAGAGAACACGGTTAATCTGATTAGGATTCATCCGCAACGGCTGATGGGGGTGCTGGGAGAATCGGTCTGGTTTGACTATGAAAGAACTAAGTTTCTGGGTTCAATGAATCAGGTGAAAGCCCTGCTCGTCGAATTTGAGTCTTTCACCGACCAACATGCTGCTGCATTAGCGATTGATGCCCAAGCATCAAAGGACTTAGCAAAAAGTTATACCGTTCACATTGAGGCTTATCGGCAACTGACAGAACTTCTGTGGCAGCAGTTGCAGCCTACAGATTTAACGGCAACAGAAATAGCCGCCGCACAACAACAGCTTCTAGCGTCGCTAACAAACCCGTCCTTCAGCAAAACCAACATTGAGCTAGACCGATTGACCGAGAGCTTGACTCGGCTTAAAGCTGATGCCAAAGCGCAACATGAGCAAGCGATCGCTCAGGTGGCACAAGCTGAAGCACTGCGGATGCAAATTGTCGTAGGCAGTATGCTGTTGTCTGTGGTCATGGCAGTAAGACTAGCGGTCACTACTTCACGCGCGATCGCCCGCCCGCTTCAATCAGTGACCGAGTTTGCTAAAGCAGTGGTTCAAGAGTCTAACTTTAAGTTGCAAAGCCCAATTAGCACCCAGGATGAAGTAGGGTCACTGGCAACGTCATTGAATCAATTAGTGCAGTGGGTTGGAGAATACACCAGTGCCTTAGAGCAAGCTCGTCAGACAATGGAAAAGCGGGTTGAGGAGCGTACGCAAGATTTAACTGAAGCCCTGCAAGAACTTAGACAAACTCAATCCCAATTGATTCAAAGTGAGAAAATGTCTAGTTTGGGTCAGCTAGTGGCTGGTATTGCCCATGAAGTCAACAATCCCGTCAGTTTCATTCACGGAAATCTCAAACACGCTGATGAATACTCCCAGAATTTGTTGGGGTTGATTCAACTCTATCGGCAACAAAACTCACATCAAACGGTGGCTGTGCAAACATACGTTGAGGCGATCGACTTAGATTTTATTGAGGAAGATCTGCCTAAGCTCTTTGCCTCTATGAAAATGGGGACGGAACGCATTCGGCAAATTGTATTGTCATTGCGCAATTTTTCTCGGCTAGACGAAGCCGAAATGAAACCTGTTGATATTCACGAAGGCATCGAAAATACACTGCTCATCCTCGATAATCGTCTGAAGCAAGGCATTCACTTGACTAAGGAGTATGGAGCTTTGCCATTGGTAGAATGCTATCCAGCCCAGCTTAATCAAGTATTCATGAATTTGATTGCAAACGCGATCGACGCATTGGAAGAATACCAGGTGACCGATAAAGCATGCAGTATGGACAACGCTCAAGCCTCAGTTTTCCATGCCCAGCCCTCAGTCCCTAGCATCACCATTTGCACAGAGCAAGTAGATCAGCATCACGTTTCTATTCAGGTTTGTGATAACGGTTCAGGCATGTCACCTGACGTTCAAGCGAAACTTTTTGATCCTTTTTTCACAACAAAATCGATTGGTAAAGGCACAGGGCTGGGTCTCTCTATTTGCTACCAGATTATTGAAAAGCATCGAGGAGAAATTAAGGTAATTTCGGAAGTGGGACAGGGCACAAAGTTTGTCATTTTGCTGCCGCTGCAAGGGGTATGACATTGTTCTTGCGACTTGGAAAGTTAGGCTCAAAGAGATAAGAGTTCTAAGCAGGCATGATCACCCTGCTTGACTGACAAAACTAAGAAGCTGGGAAGCGAGTGAGAACACTGAACTCGCGCTTAAATGCGTGATATTCAATGTTGACTGTTGAAGGATGCACAGACTTATCTATAGCGAGTGGCTAAGCTTCAAGCTGACTGTCTTATTGGGGGTACTTTCCGATTTATCGTTGGCTTACATGACCTTGACGGCAGTCGTTGGAGCAGCGACAGGGCTATATTTTGCCCTCTTGCTCGGTTTTGTGGTCTACCGCTTGGGAAACTCTAGGAACGATGATGAAGCAAATTTGATTCTCTCTTGTACACTAGGGGGTTGGCTTGTTACCCTCTTACCGCTGGTCTTGGTAGCTAGCGTCGCAGTTTTTTGCAACCAGGAACCTGCGAGTTGCAGTTATCCCGTTTCATCTTCCGTAGCTGGCTGGGCCGTTTTAGCCGTTGGGACTGTCCCGTTTTTAGGGGCCGTCCTAGGAGCAGTGACATACTGGCGATCGCTAAGAAGGCGGCAATAGACAGAGTGAGAACTCACCAGTTTAGGCATCCTACAGACCTGCTAAAGCTTGAAATTTTACAAAACTGAGGATAGCCCGGTTAAGCGACCTTGACTGCGTCACTTCAACCACAATCGACACACTTCATCCACAAGTTGCTGCTCTTCAGCCGTCAATAACTCATCTGGTGTATTAGCAGCCAGAAGCTTAGCAACTTGTGCGGCCCGGCCCTCAGGTATGGCTCGATGAATTAGTTCGACCTGAAATAGAAGTTCTTTACCCTCCGTTGACCAACTAAACTCGTTTAACATGAACCAATCCAATCCGGAACAGGCAACTCCACGAACTGCTATTCATCCTTGCTGATCCCCTCAGAGGAGCAATCTTGCCTAAGGAGGAAACTGCGGGGGTTACTTCTGTGCCACAGCAATGCTTTTAGGACAAGGAATCGAACTAGAGAAGCTATTAGGGGATAGCGTTAAACTCAGCGGAGCAGTCACCCACTCCGCTGGTCTGCAAAACCGTGCATGAGACTTGTCGCCTCACACGGCTCCTCAACAACTGGGTGCTTGTCATGCACACCTGAATGA
>NZ_JACJPK010000116.1:0-17182 GCF_014696035.1 Trichocoleus sp. FACHB-262
AAGGTGGCATTTATATGAAGTTGTCAAGGTTCAGAAGGTTGACTACAGAGCCTTTGTGAGGGGCTGTAGTGTTGATACTACAGTTGTAATACAATGTACTACAGAGTGTCAAGGGGATACTACAAATTTCTTTTGAGAGGTGAGAGGGCAATAGTGGAAAGGATGGCTAGACTGCCCTCTCGGACTGAGTTGTAGTTTCTACGCTAAGGAAGAAACATGTACTTCACTCATCTGCCACAGCTTGTAGATGAAGAACTCGGTGCGATCGCTGAGCACAGTGAGGAACATCCCTTCATGAGCTTCCTTGCTCTCAGCAATCCAGCTTCCACTCAGACTGACTTCTACAAGCTCGTCATCGACTGGAGTGACATTGACTCTTCCACGGCACTCTTGACATAGTGACAACTCTAACTGCTCCAGTTCAGGAACATCAGCAGGTAAGAGAAAGGAGGCGTGACCGGGCTCGACTTGAAGGGGCTGTCCTAAGCGCATGGCGAGAACAACTCGCTGAGCGATCGCCAGTTCTGGAGAGGTCATCAGCCGCTCCATGTACAATCCGTCTTCGGTGTAGTTCAACTTCAACATTGGTCTCGCCTCCTTCTTCTATTCAGCTCAATGGTCAGTGGGCTGCTCTTTCCAGAACTGTTCTGCAAATGCAATGGCAGGGTGGATGGGTGCTCTGGGCTTACTTCTGAGCACCATCCCGGTGTCTGTCGTGTAAGAGGCGTTGGCGAAGCCTCTCCGCAGGAGAATCGCCCTTAGCTGAATTGCACTTCTCGCACGCAGCCACTACGTTGTCCCAGGTGTGAGTGCCACCTTTGGAACGGGGAATGACATGATCCAGGGTGAGACGCTTGGTACTGCCGCAGTACTGGCAGGCATGGTGATCGCGACGGAAGACTTCTCGACGATTCACAGGTGGTAGCTTCCACTGCCGCTCTGGATTGCCACTCGTCAAACGGATATGCTCCGGCACTTGTAGTACAACGCTAGGAGAACGCACTTCCCAAGTCTGGAGACTGCTGAACTCTAGTGATTCTGCCTGGCCCGTGACTAGAAGCACGATCGCTCGCTTAATGTTGATACGTGCCAGGGGAAGGTAGTTCTTGGAGAAGACTACGACCTGGTTGTGTAGTATTGGAATCTTCTGACTCTGCTCTGTTGCTTGCATAAAATTCACTCCTCAAAAAACAACCCCCACTGCTGTTGACCAGGAGCGGGGGTAAAGGAAGTTGACGTGCTGTTTCCCTATGTCGGTGTCAGGCTAAACCTGCACCTCCCGCTGCTAGTCAGTTGATCTGGATTGAATTGTCCGGCGACTATCCCATCAATGCCTTTGTTGGCGGATTGACCACCACTAAATCGATACGTCTCCTCGCACGCAAACAGCACCGATGCGCTACCCCAACCTCGATGGGGAAGAACAAGGGCACTGGATAAGCTGGCGAGTAGGAGACGGATCATAGAAGGCTGGATTACTTGTATTACAAATCTGGATAGCTACATACTACACTTGTAGTATTATCTTGTCCACTTTTTGAAATTAGGTAGTTCGGTATGGATACACGCAGACCAAGTTCCACTTCGGAAATGCAAGTGACGAGTATCCGGCTGGAAGCTGAACTTAAAGAGCGATTGCGAGAGCTTTCCGGTGAGCAAGGGTATCAAACCCTCATTCGAGAAATACTTTGGCAATTCGTGAGCAACGGTTAATGCCTTTGGAGCAACGATCGCCTTCCCAAACTCCGCTTTTGTCTAGGTCAGAGATTCGAGTTACGTTTGAGGCGATCGCTCAGCAAGAAGAGTACTGCGCGATCACAGGTCAATTAATCCAACCACAACAACCGATGAAGCTAGGGCTCACAATCACTGGCGAACTAGTTCCTTTGAGCGCTTAAGCGTGAGTAGAGTGGATAAACCGAGATGTGGGAGCAATGGATAGAACGTGGTAATCCAAGTTTCAGATCACGCAGAGCGCGTCGATATCATCTCCGCCATGCCTGTAGGAAAGCGGATTTTCTTGGCGCTGCTGAGTCTGATTCCTCTGCTCGCACCCTACGAACTGTTGTGGCGCGTGCAATGGCATGACTATTGGAACCCAGTTTTCCTGCTCTTTGCCCTTGTCTCAGCCGGTGCGATCGCAGTGAGTGGGTTATTCCTTTTTGCTGCATTGGCTGGGCTGAGTTCTCAGATGACCTTCAATGCGCTACGCTCAACTTTCACTTACTCAGAACGTGCCCCTATCGTGCCTCAACGGACGCAAGTGCTGCCGCTGTCATTAATTGAGAGCATTCACATTCGCACTCAGGAATGGAGTGATGGGTCTCCTAGCTACTCTCTTAGAGTCACAATGTTCAATGGTGCTGTCTTCGACTCCGGCTCCTCAGAGTCGCGCCAGGAGATCGAGCAGGCAAAGGTGCAAGTCGAGGCTTTGCTAAACCGGACAGGGAATTTTTGAAGGCTGTCCTAGCAGCGCCCACAAATTAAGTAAAACTTATCAGCCAACGACAGAATCAGGGTTCCAGCGATTTCGAGTCGCAGGCGCTCGGTCAGTAACCCTTTGCAACGAACTAGAAGGCATTGGCTCTCTCTGCACCCTTAGCGGATCGCTTCAAATAAAGGTTATCCCACCAATCTGACAAATAGAGTTTCCTCTAATTTTGTTTCCCGAGCACTAGGAGTTTCAAGGTTTAGCACAAGTCAAAAATGATGACATTAAGGGTGTACTCTATTTGTCAATAATTCTCTCCTTTCAGAAGCAGCCCCTTTTGGGCATACCCGTAAACAAACTCATCCGCTTTAGGAAGAATTGAGACGTTGATTTGGAAACGAGTTTATTTACAGGTGCTGAGTAGTGGAAGCTGCGTTTTGGTTTGGGCAAGGGAAGAGTAAATAAAACGACCGAATATTTGCAGGTTGATTTGAGGTAAAGGATTTGCAGTCCTTTCATGGAAATAATAAAGCGCTCTCTAGCTATAGGTTGTAGAGAGCGCTTTACTTTTCTTGCCTAAACTTTGCCTAAATATCAGTAGAGATCCCTTACACTTTGAGCTTCTGACCCCTACAACCCCAAGGCAGGAATTTTTAGCTTGAGGTCTTGGTATATCAGCAGTTTCAAGCATTCTCAATAGCTGGAATATTAACAGTATCTCAATTCGTTGGCAAAGGCGATCGCTGATTCAGTGAAGCCAGAAAATGATTCTTATTTCTTCTGGATTGCCCAACTCTAGTAACTCTTCAACAAACCAGTCTAGACACCCTACAAACTCACGGTAGCTTTCTACCCATGCAACCTCGGTTGTCCCTTCTCTTTGCGTCATATAAACAGGTTCATCATCTGGAAAACTATCCGGGAAAGAAGCTGAACTGCAAAATAAATGAGCATACTGACTTTTCACATACCCAGTACAGGGTGGAAATTTCCTGCCCCAATCATAATCAATGACTTCTTGAACCATGAACCAAGTGAGATAACGATTTAAGCTAGACCAATTATTCTCAAAATACTCTTTGTAAACAGAATTCATATCTGCTGGAAAACCACGCGGTTGGGAAAGAGGAACTATTTCTTCTGTATGCCCAAGATGATAGAGTTCGCGGCGATGAAAGCCCACCAAAGCTGCAAATAACTCGTATGGTGTACCGAGGCTTATAGCGCCAACTGGTACACTTTTGCCCTTTGACCAATTTGGTTTTGGAATTGGTTCCCATTGGTTATCCCTCCAAACTTCTGCATAGAGGCTACTTGTCGTACTCATTATTTTTGACTGCTGATAAAGAATTTGCAGTTGCGCCTTCACTAAAAGTCAGAGCTGTACAACGGTTGCGCTCAGGGGCTGCCAGTAGCCCGAACTCAGCGGTAGAAAGTTTGAAACAGGCTCGATCTATGTGTACTACAACGAGCTGGACTAATTCTGGCCTACAAAATGCAAAAACACCCGTACTACAAGCGTAATCTTAGGTGTTTTTGAAGCCTAAAACCCTCATTCTCTCGTTGAGTAATTGCGTCCCCCGCAATTAAGATTTAGGGCGATCGCCCCATTCGTGTGCCGCCAGGGTATCAAAAAAGGACCCTTTTTTGATAGGCCTTTGACTCATAACTCCCACCCTGATTTCAGGTCGTTTCAGCCTCGTCAATTTATATCCCTTTTTTGATAGTCTTTGATTGCTTAGTACTTAAGCAACGATCGCGATCGCCTCTCCCAGCTTCTAGGAGCAATCGCTTTGGTCAAAATCTTCTTTTAATAGATAGTGATGTCGGCTAATTGGCAGGTCTAGAACATCACCTATCAGCCAACGGTATCGTATCCTGTAGCAATCTCAAGAAGAGGAGGTGTAACTGCCTTCAATCTGCTAGCTTATCGGAGTTTTAGGGAACCTTGATTTAATTAGAGTCGTTGGCAATAAGCTTAGACATCCGCAAAACGCTCTCGTAGTCAGCTTTTAGTGATTTTTGATTGAAAAGCTAGGATCTGGCCTATATGGAGCATTCAAGGATTTCAGGGGCTATTTGCCAACCCGTCTAGTGAACTTCTAGCAGTTGAGGGATGAGATAGCGATGCAACCACTCTCTGAAGAACAACTCCGCCATCAATATGACAAGCTGACCGATTTTGTGGAAAATGGGGCGTTGTGTCTACACTGGGTTGGGCCTGATGGGACGATTCTGTGGGCCAACAAATCGGAATTGCACTCTCTGGGCTACTCTCCTGAAGACTATGTGGGTCAACACATCGCTCAGTTCCATGCCGAGGAAGATGTGATTAACGATATTCTCTGCCGTTTGACGGCCAACGAAACCCTCCATAACTACGAAGCCAAAATGGTTTGTAAGGACGGCTCGATTAAGCACGTCCTGATTGATTCAAGCGTGTATCGCGATGAGAACGGTCAGTTCATCCACACACGCTGCTTCACGAGGGACAATACAGCTCGGAAGCTAGCAGAAGAAGCGTTAAAACAGAAAACTCACCAGCTAGAACAAACTCTACAAGCTCTGCAACAAACCCAATTGCAACTTGAACAAACCAACAAAGACTTGGAATTCCGCGTTGAAGAGCGGACGAATGAACTCCAACAAGCTAAAGAACTGGCCGATAGCGCCAACAAAGCGAAGAGTGAGTTCCTCGCCAACATGAGCCACGAACTCCGTACTCCGCTCAACGGAATTTTAGGCTACGCGCAGATTCTGCTGCGCGATAAAGCGGCTAATCCGAAGCAGAAAGATGGAGTCAGTATCATTCACCAGTGTGGCTCTCATCTGCTCACCTTGATTAATGACATCTTAGACCTCTCCAAAATTGAAGCGCGTAAGCTAGAGTTTTTCTCCAAGAATTTCCACGTTGAGTCCTTCCTCACTAGCATTGTGGAAATGTGTCGCATCAAAGCTGAGCAAAAGGAAATTCACTTTACCTACGAAGTCCTGAACCGTTTGCCCAAGGCTGTGTTTGCCGATGAAAAGCGGCTGCGTCAAGTCTTGATTAACCTGTTGGGCAATGCCATTAAATTCACGGACAAAGGGGGTGTGACGTTCAAGGTTGGGGTAGTGGTAGAGTCGCCTCAGAGCGATCGCCAAGCATCTGCCACTACCACCAATTCATCTGCCATTAAGATTCGCTTCCAAGTGGAAGACACAGGGGTTGGCATGACCTCAGAGCAAGTTGAGAAGATCTTCATGCCGTTTGAACAAGTCGGGGACCAAGAACGGATGGCAGAAGGCACTGGCTTGGGGCTCGCCATCAGCTTGCAAATCGTGCAAATGATGGGCAGCGAAATCAAGGTTGAAAGTATGCCTGGCCAGGGCAGCAAGTTTTGGTTTGATGTCGAACTCACCGAATCCGATGAGTGGGTAGAGTCGAACAATGGGAACCCAGCGAGCCTAGTCGTGGGCTATGAGGGTGAGAAGTGCAAAGTACTGATTGTTGATGATCGCTGGGAAAATCGCTCTGTGATTGTCAACCTACTGGAGCCTTTAGGATTTGAACTCATGGAGGCGGTAAATGGTCAAGAGGGCTATGACAAAGCTTTAGAGTGGCAACCTGACCTAGTTCTCACTGATTTGGTCATGCCGGTGCTCGGCGGGTTGGAGATGACCCAAAAGCTGCGATCGCTGCCGCAATTCCAAAACACGGCAATTATTGCCTCTTCTGCGAGTGTCTTCAACTTCGATCGCCAGCAAAGTCAGCAAGCAGGCTGCAATGACTTTCTGCCCAAACCTGTGCAATCTGATGAATTGCTAGAACAGTTCCGCCAGCATCTAGACCTCACTTGGATTTATGAGGTAAATCATCAGCAGGCACAACCTTCAGTTAAAGCTTCTGCTGTCTCTGCACTCATTGCCCCTCCCGCTGAGGAACTTGAAGCGCTATACGCAGCGGCTCGCATTGGTGACATCGACAGCGTGGAGCAGGAAGCTCAACGACTGGCGCAACTCAACGTGCAGTATCAGCCCTTTGCCCAGCAATTGCTTCAGTTTGCACAAGCAATGGATGACGAAGCAATCTTGAAGTTTGTGAAGCAACAGGTTGAACCAGCTACGTAGGCCCCGCTATGACCACTCATCAAACGAGTTTAATTCTGATTGTGGATGACAATCCGAACAATACCAAGGTGTTGTTTGAGTTGCTCAAAGAGTCAGGGTATCGAGTGTTAGTGGCGAAGAGTGGGGAAAGTGCCCTGGAGAGATTGAAATCGGTCTCTCCAGACCTGGTCTTGCTGGATGTGATGATGCCAGGCATCGATGGGTTTGAAACCTGCCGTCGGCTCAAAGCTGCGCCAACCACGCAAGAGATTCCGGTCATCTTTATGACGGCGCTGGCTGACACCCTAGACAAGGTCAAAGGCTTAACCCTCGGAGCCGTTGATTACATTACCAAACCTTTTCAACAGGAGGAAGTGCTTGCCCGAGTCAGCATCCACCTCAAGCTCTATCACCTCAACCAAGATTTGGAGAAGCGGGTGGCGCAAAGGACCGCTGCATTATCCAATGCCCTAACCCAATTGCAACAATCGCAGATGCTGTTAGTGCAAAGTGAAAAGATGTCTGCACTTGGTCAGCTGGTGGCAGGAATCGCCCACGAAATCAATAACCCGATTAATTTTGTGCATGGCAATGTCACGTATCTGGATCAATACATGCAAGATGTCCTGAGTTTGCTTCAGGTGTATCAGCAACATTATCCCCATCCCGTCTCAGCGGTGCAAGCAAAAGCAGAAAACATTGACCTCGATTTTATTTTGTCTGACCTACCGAAAACCTTATCCTCGATGAAACTGGGAACGGGCAGAATTCTGGAGATTGTGCAAGGCTTACGGAACTTTTCTCGCTTGGACCAGGCTAACCTGAAAGCCGTGGATATTCATGCAGGGATTGAGAGTACGCTCCTGATTCTGCAACATCGTTTGAAAGCAAAGCCAGAACATGCGGGGATTCAGCTCATCAAGGAGTATGGGGTTCTACCCGAAATTGAGTGTTACCCAGGCCAATTGAACCAGGTCTTCATGAACTTGATTGCCAACGCCATTGATGCCTTGGAGGAATCGATGCTAAGTTGTTGGTTGCCCAGAGGCAATAGCCAACCCACCGGCACTGCTACCATTCGGATTTGCACAGAAATGTTAGATCAACATCACGTTTGTATCCGAATTGCCGACAACGGTATGGGAATTAAGGAGGAATTCAAGTCCAAACTGTTTGAGCCCTTTTTTACGACCAAGCCCATTGGCAAAGGCACGGGTTTGGGTTTACCCATTAGCCATCAAATTATTGTTGAAAAACATGGGGGGCAACTTGAGTGTATCTCCGTAGCAGGACAGGGTACAGAGTTTGTCATTACGATGCCAATTCGCGCAGCACTAACGTTGTAATTGATTCTTTGAAGGTGTTTGTGGAAAACCACAAGATTGCTTCAAACTGCAAGCAGCAATTTGAACTGAAAACCACTATGACATCTCTCTTAGAGCCTCCTCTGCCCCCCACCAGCAGCCTCACACTAGCTATTCGTTCGTGAGCTGTTGCGGTAGCACCTGCACAGTTGCAGTGGTCGTGGCTAGGGTTGACTCCGACTCACCAGGGGCAGGACTCTTCATA
Organism: Trichocoleus sp. FACHB-262; assembly: GCF_014696035.1. NCBI lineage: Bacteria > Bacillati > Cyanobacteriota > Cyanophyceae > Leptolyngbyales > Trichocoleusaceae > Trichocoleus > Trichocoleus sp. FACHB-262. The sequence continues at coordinate 8,090 of NZ_JACJPK010000116.1, forward strand.
GAGCGAGCTGGACAATGAGGGCAGATTCATAGGCTAGGTCTAGTCCACTACCGGTAATGTTTCGATTAGTACCCAAGATATTTGGCACTTTAGTGCTCGGATAATAAGTCCCGAGCAATCAATTTGTTTTGAATTGCGATGATAGCAGCCTGAGTTCGATCGCGCACGTCCAGCTTCTGCAAAATTGCATGAACATGGACTCGCACTGTTCCAGGGGCGATGTACAGTATTTGGGCGATTTCCTGATTGGTTTTGCCATCGGTAATTAAAGCTAGGATTTCCTGTTCTCGTCGAGTCAGAACAGGTGGCATTTTTTCTGAGTCTCTAGCTGCAGTAGTACCGGAGTTATTTTCAAAGGCAGCCCGAATTTCAGTTGTAGCGGCAGAATCCCACCACGATGCTCCGACAGCGACCGATCGAATTGCGAGAATTAAGCTATGTGATGGTGCACCTTTAACACAGTAACCCTGTGCCCCAACTTCGATGATTCGGTTAATTAAAGCTTTTTGCGTGTGGGAAGTTAGTACAAGAATTGGCAAATTTAGAGCTAACTTTCTGATTTGCCGACAGGCTTCAATCCCACCCAGACCCGGTAGCCCAATATCAAGAACGACAATGTTGAGCACGTGACATTTAACCAGCTCGATTGCTGTTTCCCCATCTTCCGCCTCTGCCACAATTTCTAGCCCTGACTCTTGCTCTAACCGCACCCGTAAGCCAAGACGAAAGAGTTCGTCATCCTCAACCAGAAGAATTTTGAGTGGTGGAAATGCCATCTTAAGCGGAGCGGGGAGGGGTATAGGGGAGGGTCGGGAGCCGAAAGGCAAAGGTTGCCCCAGTGAATTGCCGATTCTCTGCCCAAATTGTACCGCCGTGTGCCTCTACGATCTGGCGGGACAGGTAAAGCCCTAAGCCTGACCCTTTTGCCTGGCGATCGCTCTGTCCCTGATAAAATCGTTCAAATAGGTGGAGAAGCTCGTCTAGCTTAATGCCCGCTCCATTGTCAATTACTTTCACGGTTTGAGACGAAGAACCAGCTTCTAGGATGATTTCAACCCGTTCACCACGAGGGGAGTGGTTAATGGCATTAGTGAGCAGATTTGCAATGACCCGTTGAAGTTGTAATGTATCGCCTTTAACCCAAAGAAACTGGCGAAAATCCGAGGCTCCATAGCGGAGAGAGATGTGAACCCGGCGACTAGCAGCCAGGTCAGTCATGGTTGCAGTAACTTCTTCTGCGATCTCCACCAGATCCACTGGGGCAAGATTAAGCTGTAACCCCTCCGTATCGTTTCGGTAGACATCCAGCAGGGTTTCAACCATTTGCAGCGTTGTTTTATGGCTACGTACCATTGTTGCAAAAACACGTTGCTGACTGGATTGAACCGCGCCAAAGGTGCCCTGCTGAAAGGCTTTTAACGTTTCGATCGCTCCTAACAAAGGAGTCTTTAAATCATGAGTTAGGGCGGAGGCAAAGTCTTCTCGCACACTTGCCAACTTCTCCTGTGCCTCTAATTTGGTTTGTTGCTGGAGTACCGTCTGCTGATATAAACGATTGCGATCGCTCAGTACACCCGTCACGATAAGTGCAAATGTTGCAATGATTCGACTGGCGATTGTGGAAACTTCAACAGTTTCGAGTCCTGGTAACCAAATATTTATCAGAGTGAGAATACAGGCGACCAGAGTGAGCAGAAATGTGACCTTCCGGCTCAAGTGAACGCTTGCCAGCAGAATTGGACCAGTGTAGAGATAGCCAAATACGTAATTAGGGGGAGTTTCCAACTCCAGAAAGAAAAGCACTACAAAAAGTCCTACCACTAACCAAAATGTTTTAAAATGCCGGCCCTTTAAGTGAAAAGTACGTTGAGAGTACAACATTTGGCTACTGAAACAAGAAGAACAATGACTGAGCTAGCCTTATTCTTGAAAGTTTAGCTAACTTTAAGTAAATTCCCCTGGAAATACAACTTAATTTGCGTTTAGATACAAACTTATATTTGCAGGTATAGAACTCATCTAAACACCTTCTAAATACTTCCTAAACATCACTTTTTAAGACTATATCAACAGTCCAAAAAGCATAATAAACGCTGCCCTATACCTTGTAATTCTTGAATTAGAGTTTCACTATCAATAGGTGATAGCTATTGCCAGGTCATAACGAATCAGCAATGGCTTGTGGCTCACATTCGAGTTCAACAGAACTATGTTGCAAGGATGGATTCAGATTATATTAACGCTGGTGATTGTAGTGGCAATTACGCCATTTTTTGGTCGCTACATGGCACGTGTATTTATGAAGCAACGCACCTTTCTCGACCCAGCGCTCAATTCTCTCGATCGAGTTATTTTCACGCTGAGTGGAGTGCGGACACGCGAGGAAATGACCGGATGGCAATATGCCAGGGCAGTGCTGTATAGCAACCTAGCGATGCTGGTGTTTATCTACTTGATTTTCATGTTTCAAGGCGTATTACCCTTTAATCCCACTGGTTTAAGTGCGCCTTCTTGGCATCTGGCTCTGCACACAGCGATTTCCTTTGTGACGAATACGAATCAGCAGCATTACTCCGGCGAAACAACCTACAGCTACTTCAGTCAGTTTGCGGCTCTGGGTTTCATGATGTTTACTTCGGCGGCAACGGGCATTGCAGTAGCGATCGCTTTCATCCGAGGGTTGACGGGCAGACCGTTGGGTAACTTCTATGTTGATATGATCCAGTCCATCACTCGGATTCTATTGCCCATCAGTATGGTCGGTGCAGTCCTCTTCATCGCGGCTGGAATACCAGAAACGTTAGCAGGTCCAGCCGTCGTGCCAACTTTAGAGAATCCGGCAATCAGTCAGGCGATCGCCCGTGGTTCCGTTGCTCACTTCGAGATTATTAAGGAGTTGGGCGAGAACGGCGGCGGATTCTTTAGCATCAACTCGGCACACCCCTTTGAGAACCCGAATGGATTCACGAATCTGGTTGAACTAGTCGCAATGCTCGTGATTCCGTCCTCAATGATCATTACCTATGGCATCTTCGCAAATAACTTGAAGCAAGCCTGGTTGGTGTATTGCATTCCGCTGACGCTCCTAGTTGTCTTTATTACGATTACGGCGATCGGAGAGTATCAGGGCAATCCTGCGGTGAATGCACTCCTAGGCAGTCAAGCCCCTAATTTAGAAGGGAAAGAAGTTCGATTTGGCTGGGCACAGTCTGCTCTGTTTGCCGTATTCACAACCGCCAGTATGTGTGGTGCGATCAACAGCATGCACGACTCATTAATGCCCAATGGCGGTTTTGTCACCCTGTCCAACATGTTTCTGCAAATTGTGTTTGGTGGACAGGGAACGGGAACGGCGTATCTCTTTGCCTACCTGATTCTGGCGGTATTTGTCACAGGCTTAATGGTCGGACGCACGCCTGAATTCTTGGGACGCAAGATTGAGAAACGGGAAGTTGTACTGGCAACCTTTCTCCTGTTGCTGATTCACCCAATCGCTGTTTTGATTCCATCTGCTATTACCTTGGCATCGTCTGGGCAACTGGCGGGCATTAGTAATCCCGGATTTCATGGATTGTCACAGGTGATTTACGAGTACGCTTCTGCTGCTGCCAACAACGGATCTGGCTTAGAAGGGTTAGGCGATGGGAGCCTTTGGTGGAATTTGAGCACTAGTTTTAGCCTGCTGGCAGGACGTTATATTCCCATTGTGTCATTGCTGCTGCTAGCAGATGGCATGGCTCGTAAGCAACCTGTGCCCGAAACGGCAGGAACACTACGCACCGATACGGGGTTGTTTACCGGAGTCACAGCCGGTGTGGTTCTAATCTTGGGCGCACTCACGTTCTTGCCAGTGCTGGCATTAGGTCCCGTTGCAGAAGCATTTCAAATTGTGAGAGGGATTGGGTAATCGATCACTATGAAACTAGAGAAGTCACGTTCAATTCGCGTGCCCAGTGGTCGTCGGGGCGATCGCAACCATACTCCCAAAGCCGATCGCAAAGGACTTTACCAACGGGCAATTCGAGAATCATTTGTTAAACTCAATCCGCGTGTGGCGGTGCGAAACCCGGTCATGTTCGTGGTGTGGTTAGGGACGATCGTCACCTTGCTTGTTACTATCAATCCCAATCTGTTTGGCACAGTTCAGGGAGAAGTTGGACAGCAGCGGTTACTGAATGGCATCATCACGCTCATCCTGTTTTTTACGGTTCTGTTTGCTAATTTCGCTGAAGCGGTGGCGGAAGGACGAGGCAAGGCACAAGCAGATGCGCTGCGATCGACCCGCTCTGACACGACTGCCCGCAAAATGCTACCCGATGGTTCGATTCAAGAGATTAGTTCAACCGAGTTGCGCCGGGGTGATCAAGTGAAAGTCATGGCTGGAGACATGGTTCCTGCCGATGGGGAAGTCATTCAGGGACTAGGGTCTGTCGATGAATCTGCGATTACTGGAGAATCGGCTCCGGTTCTGAAGCAACCGGGAACAGACATTGCCAGTTCGGTCACAGGGGGAACTCGTCTCCTCTCAGATGAACTGGTAATCCGAATTACCTCTGATCCGGGTCAGGGTTTCATCGATCGCATGATCTCTCTAGTAGAAGGAGCCGAGCGCAGCAAAACTCCGAATGAAATTGCCCTGACGGTCTTGCTGGCAGTGCTAACTCAGGTGTTTCTGATTGTCGTCGCCACAACTCCTTCGATTTCTGGCTACATTGCGGGTTTCCTGGATAACACTTTAGGCACAGAGGCAGGAAACAGTCTCCGTTCCGGAACCAGCATCGCTATCCTCATCTCGCTTCTGGTGGCACTGATTCCCACCACGATCGGTGGGTTGTTGAGTGCCATCGGCATTGCTGGCATGGATCGAGTTGCTCAGTTCAACGTCATTGCCACCTCCGGGCGCGCCGTAGAAGCTTGCGGTGATGTGAATACATTAGTTCTCGATAAAACGGGCACGATTACGCTGGGAAATCGCTTAGCCAACGAGTTTATTCCGGTCAATGGTCATGACCTTGAGGAAGTCTCGAACGTTTGTCTGCTCGCCAGTCTGTTCGATGAAACCCCAGAAGGACGATCGATTGTCCAACTCGCCCAAAAGCTGGGTGCCAGAGTTGATTTAGACGGTAAACCCGCAGAAGGAATTGAGTTCTCAGCCCGCACCCGTATGAGTGGAACTGACCTGAATAGCAAGGAATATCGCAAGGGAGCAGTGGATGCCATTAAAGGATTTGTGCGATCGCGTGGTGGTCAAGTGCCCTCAACATTGGATGAAGCCTACGAGCAAGTGTCGCGTTTAGGTGGCACGCCCCTCGCTGTTTGCCTGGACAATGACATCTATGGGGTGATTTACCTGAAAGATATTGTGAAATCCGGACTGCGAGAGCGGTTTGACCAATTACGGCGTATGGGTGTCAAAACCATCATGCTCACCGGAGACAATCGCATTACCGCTTCTGTGATCGCTCAAGAAGCTGGAGTCGATGATTTTATTGCGGAAGCGACCCCTGAAGACAAAATTGATGTGATTCGCAGTGAACAGGCTCAAGGCAAGCTCGTTGCCATGACTGGAGATGGCACGAATGATGCACCAGCTCTGGCGCAAGCCAACGTTGGTTTGGCGATGAATTCTGGAACACAGGCAGCCAAAGAAGCCGCCAACATGGTGGATCTAGACTCTGACCCAACCAAATTGATTGACTTGGTGACGATCGGCAAACAACTGCTGATTACCCGTGGTGCCCTGACAACATTCTCAGTTGCTAATGACATCGCTAAATACTTTGCCATCATCCCAACCATTTTTGCGGCGGCTGGAATTGGTGCACTCAACATCATGGGCTTAAAAAGTGCCCAGTCCGCGATCGTTTCTGCTCTAATTTACAACGCCCTAATTATCCCCGTCTTGATTCCCCTGGCTTTGCGGGGTGTGCAGTTCCGGCCGCTCACTGCCGATCAACTACTACAACGCAACATTTTGATTTACGGCTTAGGCGGTATTATTGCGCCGTTTATTGCGATTAAGGCGATCGACTTGATTCTGCCGCTGTCCTAACCCTTAAGCCAACCCCCTTATTGCTATGAAACTCAATTCTCTAAAATTATTACTCTCATCTCTTCAAACACCCACTCAAGCGCTTGAAGAGGTTGCAGAAATTTGGTCAGAGTGGCGCAGGCAAAAGCTACCGCTGTACTTGTTTCTGGCTCTGTGCTTTAACCTAATTGTTGCACCCGTCGTTTACGCCGCTAGTAGTCATGAATTCTCTCGCACACAAGCCTGGGCATTAGGGCTATTAGGGCTGGGAACCCTTGCACTCTCGGTCTATTTGTTCTTTGTCATGTTTGTACCGGAGAAATTCTAATGAGTTTTGCACGCGAGGCAGGTAGAGCTATTCGATCCACTCTGGTACTTTGGGTCATCACTGCATTGATTTATCCACTAGTTATGGTTGCCGTTGGGCAAATCGCCTTTCCCTTCCAGGCAAACGGCAGTATTCTGACCAGTGCTCAAGGCCAACCTGTTGGGTCAGCCTTGATTGGACAGCCCTTTACGAGCGATCGCTACTTCAACAGTCGTCCTAGTACCACCAGCTACAGCACGGCTGATCCATCTAAAGATGAGTCTGGCATCCTCAAAACGGGTGTGTCGGGAGCGAGTAACCTCGCTCCTTCTAATTCTGATTTGCTTACACGAGTTCAAGAAACCAGCGCCCAATTAAATCAGGCAGGTATTCAAGCGACTGCTGATTTGCTTTACACCTCTGGTTCCAGCCTTGACCCTCATATCACACCCGAAGCTGCTAGAGCGCAAATTACGCGAGTTGCAACGGCACGGGGACTGCAACCCAGTCAACTTGAAGATTTGATCAATCAGAATACGGATGGTCGATTCTTAGGCATCTTTGGTGAACCGGGTGTCAATGTACTGAAGCTTAACCTCGCTTTAGACTCATTAGCTAGCTAATGAGTCTATCCCACGAACTTTCAGCTTATGTGTACGGAAGGAATCATTGAACCGCCTTGCTTGGAGTATGTATCACTCGTCAAATCCTCCACCTGACAGCACCTATATTTGCCCTGCCCATCGAGGTAAGCATAAAATCTTCATCGGCATGGCACCAGGTGTCGGCAAAACGTACCGAATGCTGGAGGAAGGGCATCGTCTCCGGCAAGAGGGCATTGATGTCGTACTTGGCTTACTGGAAACTCACAATCGGCAAGAGACCGCACAACGAGCAGAAGGATTAGAAGTAGTACCCAGACAGCAAATTAACTGCTCTGACATCATTTTGTCTGAGATGGATACGGACGCAGTTCTCGCTCGCCAGCCACAACTGGTTCTCATTGACGAACTCGCTCATACCAATGTCCCTGGTTCTCAGCGAGAAAAACGGTATCAGGATGTGGAAGTTGTTTTGGCAGCAGGGATTGACGTGTATTCAACAGTCAATATTCAGCACCTAGAGAGCCTTAACGATCTCGTTGCTCGAATTACAGGGGTTGTGGTACGAGAGCGAATTCCTGATCGTCTGCTGGAAGAAGCCGATCAGGTAGTCGTCATTGATGTCACACCTGAAACACTTGAAGAACGCTTGAAGGACGGCAAAATCTATGATTTGAAGAAGGTTGACCAATCCCTACAAAACTTCTTCCAGCGTCGTAACCTGATAGCCTTAAGGGAACTGGCATTAAGAGAAGTTGCTGACAACATTGAGGGAGATGCACTTGAGCAGGCATCAAATGGAACAAAAGCGGATGCTCCGTTTTGCAGCATTCATGAACGAGTCTTAGTTTGCGTCTCAACCTATCCCAATGCAATCCAACTGATTCGACGAGGTGCTCGAATCGCTGGATATATGCACGCTCCCTTTTACTGCTTGTTTGTTGATGACCCTGACCGTTTCCTAACTAAGGCAGAGAGTTTGCATATTGAAACTTGCGAAAGGCTCTGTAAGGAATTTGGTGGAGAATTTATTCGAGTGACAAACTACGACAAAGTGAAGGCGATCGCACAGATTGCTAAAAGCTATTACATTACTCAGATTGTTATTGGTGAAAGCCAAAGATCCTTATGGCGACTGATGTTGCGTGGGTCGCTGACTCATCAACTGCTGAAGTCCCTCAAAAATATTGATATCCATATCATTGCCACAGAGAAGCGAACTTAGGAGCCGAAATATTTATAGCTCTCGACAACTAAAGTAGTTGTCCTGAATTTGCAGAGTATGTTGATAAACATTGTTGAATTGAGGCATTTTCGGTAACAAGTTGTACAAATCTAAGTAACCGTTGCCTGATTGCTGTGACCTTAGTTTCAATGGTTGAGAGGCAATCGCCAAGAGCCGTGACCTCCTCACCCAGGTGCTGTCCGATGGCTTGCTAGATTAACTCCGTTTGTCGCAGCCTTGTGGTTTTCGACAAAGCCTTAAGTTTGCTCACCCATAACTCAGGCACTCTCGCCCAATCATCTGCTTCGGTATTTCTGGCTATCCTAAAAGCGCTGCTGGCGTAAATACCTCAAGGTTAGCCAAATATTTCTGGGTCAAGGTGTAAACGACGTTAACGGTCCTAACGAATAAGTAAAACTTATCGATTGACGACAGAATCAGGGTTTCAGCCATTGTCGGAAGGAAGCGACCGATAAGCTGGGATTAACTGCTCTTTCCCCTTTAGATGTAACAACGGAGTATCAATGCTTGGGTCGAGTTACCCGAAGAAATGATAATTACTTCAGGTAAGAACAAGGTGGGTGAAATGAAGGTAGACGGCCACGGCCAAGCCAAGGTTTTATCTTCCTACGAGATTGCAAAATTGTTCAAGGCATTGGAGGGCGATCGCGATCGCGCCCTCTTTGGCATCTGCCTCTATAGAACCCATTTGAGATCTCAAGGAGAGGCTGCAAGCCGCTTGAGCATTAGCCTGACAAAGCAGAGGTTAATCTTAGTTGTTGCATGAGACAGAGTTCGCTCAAAGCTCTTTACTAGACTTTTACAGCGCTCCATCCAAGCATTGGATCGTTCTATCACCCATCGAGCCACCGCAGGCACTTCGCCACTGAATGCACGTGCCAGTAGCCAGTTGAGTAGGGAGGCAAGT